>CAMOWP010000039.1 GCA_946628455.1 uncultured Clostridia bacterium
TTCAAACATTGAGCCTTCGGGGTATTCAAGAGTCTCGGGAATATCGCCGAAATATTTGAGCCACGGTGCGTTAGGTCTGTTTTCCATAATTCTCCCTCCGTCACGATAATTTTTACCATTACCTATTATATTGATTTAATTACAAAAAACAAACGTCTGTCTAATAAGTTTATATTTATTTAATAAATAGACAGAGTTTTTAACAATTGGACACAACGGGACACATGAAATAGGTTAATTCCTGAAAATATTTTTTACTGATTACTATATTTTTATCTGTCCCGTTGTGTCCTATTATTTATTTTTCTGTTTAACTTATTAATAAAAAAGTGTTTAAATAATACTTTTAATGTGGTAATATATAAAGGTACTATAAATTAATGCGGAGAAATAAAGCTATGGCATATAAAATAAAAAGAGACCCGATTGAAAAGGTCCCTAAGGGGCAGCTCATTTTCTGGATAATAGTCAGAATAACCATGATAGGCTGCGCGACTTATTCGTTCATCCACGGCGATTTGGTTATGGGCTTTGAAAGCGTTTTCGTTTTCATCTTCTCGCACCTGTGGGATATGTTCCAGGTGCTCGGCAACGGCTCGTTCATTGAGGACGTTCCGCCTATCAGCCAGACGGCGCTGAATTTCATAATTTTAATGGGAATACTCTTCGGCTCATACCTTGAATGGTTTGACAAAATAAGCTGGTACGACGAGGTTATGCACTGCTTTTCGGGCGCCGTGTGCGCAATTTTCGGCTACGATTTTTCAAACATAATCCAGAAGAAAAAGGGCAAGTGCGCGATAACGCTTTCCGCTATGTTCGGGCTTATGTTCGCCTGCACAATCGCAGTGGGCTGGGAGTTTTACGAATTTATTATGGACACCGTTCACGACACCAACCTTCAGCTTGCAAAGGAGGGTGTGGAAACCGCTATGTTTGACCTTTCAAAATACAGAAACGAATACGGCTACTTAGGGCTCGTTGATTCGATGACCGATATGATGATGAACACAATCGGCGGAATCGCAGGTATGATATTTATGATAATTTACAGAAAGAAGCACGATGCATAAATTAAACGGAAAAGAAATAAAGCTAATAGGAATTGACCTTGACGGAACGCTCCTCAGCGACGAAAAGCTCCTTTGCGACGGCGCGGAGGAAACGCTTAAAAAAGCCGCAGAAAGCGGAATACACATTGTTCCGATAACGGGCAGGCCGTTTAAGGGAATTCCGAAATGCGTTAAAGACCTTTCCTGCATAGATTATTTTATCTGCACAAACGGCGCTCAGATTATTGACGCAAAGACGCAGAAAAACGTTTACTCCTTTTCAATTTCAAATGAAAAGAGCCGCGAGGTTATGGCGGCGCTTAAAGGGCTCGGCTGCATATTTGAGCCGTTTTGCGACGGCGTGAGCTACACGGACGAAAAAACCTTTAACACGTATATTGATTGTTTCCGCGGCACGCCCGTTGAGGAATACATCATATCAACAAGGGTTATAACCGAAAGCCTTGATTCCCTTTTTGAAGACGGAAAAAGGCAGGCTGACGAATTTTTCGTAAGCTGTTCAGACAAGGCGGCGCAGGCTCGGGTTGCAAAAACGCTTGATGAAATCGGCGGGCTTAACTACTGGTTTTACGACGATAAATATATCGAAATAACACGCGATGATTGCGACAAGGGCGCGGCGCTTGAGACTATCTGCGCTCACCTTGATATTGACACCCAAAACACAGCCGCCTTCGGCGACGGCGATAACGACCTCTTTTTCCTCAGGAAAGCAGGCGTTGCAATCGCAATGGAAAACGCATTTGAAAACGTTAAGGCGGCGGCTGACATAATAACGAAAAGCAACAACGAAAACGGAGTTTGCGAGCTTATTGAAACGATTTTAAAGGAGCGGTGAGCTTATGAAAATTAACCTCAAAGGCGCAAAAGCCCTGCAAAGCTTTAAGGGCTGGGGTACCTCGGCTTGCTGGTGGGCGCAGGCGGTTTCGGACGAAAAAACGCAGGAGGAGCTTGCCGGGCTGCTTTACGGCGACAGCGGGCTTAAGCTCAACATTTACCGCTACAACATAGGCGGCGGCTTTGACGAAGCGCTCAACAGGGTTGAAAACCCCTGGCGCAGAACTGAATCCTTCCTTCTTTATGACAGGGAGGAGGAGACGTCCTCCTGGGATTTTTCAAGGGATAAGAACGCCGTTTCCGTTATGAAAAAATGCCTTGATAAAGGGAATATTGACACGCTGATTCTTTTTTGCAATTCACCGCATTACTCCCAGACGGCAAGTGGCCAGGCTTCGGGCAGCCTGCTCGGCCACACCTGCAACATCCCGAAGATGAATTACAAAAAATTCGTTGACTACGTGCTTGACGTGGCTCAGCATTTTATTGACGAAGGCTTCCCCGTTGATTACATAAGCCCGATTAACGAGCCTCAGTGGAAATGGGGCGGCTCATACGTCTGGCAGGAGGGCTGCCACTACGAGCTGCCCGAGGTGCTTGAAATATACCGCCTTTTTGCAGAGGAAATCTTAAGGCGCAAAATGCCCGTTCGCCTTTACGGCCCTGAAAGCGGCGCAATGCTTGAGGACACTCCCGAGTATCTTGAAGCGCTTGCTGCTGACGAAACGATAATGAAGGTGCTCCCGATTTTCGCTTACCACTCTTACCACGCTGATTCACGCCCTGAGGACAGGTACGAATTCAAAGAAAAGCTTGTAAACGCTCACCCTGAGCTTCGCTTTGATATGAGCGAATGGTGCGAGCTGCCGAACAAAAGCCACACGAAGAATTTCAGGGGCGCACTGATAACTGCAAGGATTATCGGGCAGGATATAATCTACGGCGGCGCCGAGAGCTGGACCTCGTGGGTTGCGGCGAACAACATACACATTAAAGAGGACGGCTTTGATTACAGCGACGCTATGCTAAGCGGCAACCTTGATTTTACCGAGTGGACGGTGAACGAACGCTTTTACGGTATGGCTCACTTTACGAAATTCATCCCGAAGGGCTCCGTTGCGCTTGACATAGGGCTGAGACCTACCGAGGATAACAACACCTTCAACGCCTTCGCGTTCAGGACGCCTGAAAACGAAACGGCGCTCGTTATCGTAAACGAGGGCGAGGAGGCAGAAATCACGCTTGACGGCGATTTTAAAACGCTTGAAATTATACGTTCAACGCAGGAAAAAAAGCTTGAAAAAATTTACAGCGGAGAGTTTAACGGCGGCTTAACCTGCCCCGCCTCATCGCTGACAACGGTAATACTTAAATAAGGAGAGAGAAAGATGATTACAAACAAAAACATCGTGCTTACAGGCGCTTCAAGCGGAATAGGGCTTGAGGTTTTAAAGCTCCTTGCAAAGGGTGACGGAAACGTTATCCTCGCGCCCTCGCGCACTGCCGAGGAGAAGCTTAAGGACTTTGCCGAAAACGTTATCCCCTTCAATGCCGACACAGGCACTCAGGAGGGCGTTGATTCAATTTTTGAAAAGGCGAAGGAGGTTTTCGGCGGCGCTAAAATAGATATTTTCTACGCCAACGCAGGCTTCCCTTACTACGAGGAATTCAACTATACCGACTGGGCGCGAATTGAAAGAATTTTTAACGTTAACACCGTTTCACCAATTTACACCTACGCAAAATACGCCGAGCATTTAAAGGGCAGAGAGGGTATTCTTGCCTACACCGTTTCGGCTATCGGCAAAATGGCTATGCCGGGCTACGCGCTTTATTCAGCGAGCAAGTTCGGCCTGCAGGGCTTCCAGGAGGCAATCCGCCTTGAGGCTAATAATAACCTTCAGATAACCTGCCTTTACCCGATTGCAACCAACACAAATTTCTTCAAGGTCGCAAACGAGGTTGAATTTGAAAAGCCGTTCCCCGTTCAGCAGCCCGACGTTGTTGCAAGAAAGATGGTTGACGGCATTGAAAAGGGCAAAAAATTCGTATCCCCGAGCAATCTTTTCCAGCTTTCAAAGGTATTAATGGGAATCTGCCCGCCCGTAAGAACGGTTTACTGGAAGCTTGAAACAAACAAGCTCAACCGCTTCAAGGCAAAGCTTAACAACCTTAACAGAGGTGAAAAATAATGGCATTTGATATTATGTTCTCGCCTATGAAAATAGGCAAAATGGAGGTTAAAAACCGCGTCGTTATGACTGCGGCTGAGTTCTCTCTCGGCCAGCCGAACGGCGAGCCTACCGAAAGGCTTATGAATTACTACGAGGAGCGCGCAAAGGGCGGTGTAGGTCTTATCACACCGGGCATAACCCGCGTTAACGATATGGGCGCCGCTTCAACCTTTACTCAGCTTTCAATGAGCTCTGACAGGCACATTGAGCCTATGCGCGAAATGGCAAACAGGCTTCACAAATACGGCGCAAAGCTCTGCATTCAGCTTCACCACCCCGGCAGGCAGGGCTACGCAAGCTCAATAAACACCCTGCCGCTCATTATCCCGATTACGGACCGTTTCCCCAAGGTGCCCGAAATGCTCTTCAAGGCAACTCCCGTCCTGCTCGGGCTTGAGGCGAAAAAGGTTTGTATGTCCTTGCAGGCGCCGTCAAAATGCGAGCTTTCGGCGCACGGCGCAACGCGTATTCACGCAATGAGCAAAAGGGAAATTCACAAGCTGCGGGACGATTTTATCGCCGCTGCCGTAAGATGTAAAAAGGCGGGGGTTGACTGCGTTGAGCTTCACTCAACCCACGGCTATATCCTCCAGCAGTTCCTGTCGCCGAACACAAATAAGCGTACAGACGAATACGGCGGAAGCTTCGATAACCGCCTTCGCTTCATAACCGAAATAATTGACGGAATCAAAACTCAGTGCGGACGCGATTATCCGCTTATCGTAAGGCTCTGCGCCGACGAGATGTATGACAGAATCGGCAAACCCGAAAAGGGCTACAATCTTGAAGAAGGAAAGAAAATTGCAAAGCGCCTTGAGGAAATAGGCGTTGACGCAATCAATGTTTCCTCCGCGTGCTACGATACATATAACTACTGGCTTGAGCCCACCTCCTTTGAGCCCGGCTGGCGCGCTTACCTTGCAAAGGAAATCAAGAGCGTTGTAAATATCCCCGTTATCGCTGCTAACTTTATCCGCTCGCCCGAGCAGGCTGAAAGACAGCTTGAAGAAGGGTATCAGGACTTTGTAGGCTCCGCGAGAAACTTTATCTGCGACCCGTACTGGGCAAAGAAAGCCGAGGAGGGTCACCCCGAAAAAATCAGGCGCTGCATCGGCTGCCTGCACTGCATAAAATCGTTTATGTTTAACGCCTCCTTCAAGGGTACTCCGGGCGAATGTGCGCTCAACCCTGCAGTCGGAATTGAAAAGGAATACGAAAATATGCCGAAAACGGGCAGAGGCTTCAGGGTAATAATTATCGGCGCAGGTCCTGCAGGACTTACAGCTGCAATAACCCTTAAGCGTCGCGGCTTCGTTCCGATTATTCTTGAAAAGGAAAAGGAGGCAGGCGGTCAGGTCAACATCGCCGCAGCAGGTCCGTACAAGGATAAGCTTCACTGGGCGATTGAGGATATGCTGACCGAATGCAAGGACCTTGGAATAGAGATAAGATACAACATCGAGGCAACGCCTGAACTGATTAAAGAGGAAGCGCCTTACGCAGTTCTTCTCGCAAGCGGCGGCACTCCCGTAAGGCCACGCTCAATTGAGGGTATTGACGGCGACAACGTTTACCTCGCTCCCGATATCCTGCTCGGCAAGGCTGAGCTTAAGGATAAAAGGGTTGCGCTTATCGGCTCAGGGCTTACGGGGCTTGAAACCTGCGAAAAGCTCAATGAAACGGGCAACAGGGTTACGATTGTTGAAATGGCAAAGGCTGTTGCAGAAAACGCGTGGTTCCAGTTTGTTGACGATTCGCTCAGCAGAATCAAGCCTTACGGCACTGAAATCCTCCTTAACACAAAGCTCGTTTCAATTGATAAGAACGGCGTAACCGTTGAGGATAAGAACGGGCAGAGAAAGCTTGAAGCGGACGCAGTTGTTCTCTCAATGGGCGTAAGGCCGAATAACGCGCTTGCTGACGAAATTGAAGCCCTCGGTATAAGATGCTACGCCATCGGCGACGCAGACAAGGGCGGCACAATCGGCAACGCCACCCAGTCCGCCTTCCACACGGCTATGATGATTTAAAGGAGGAACTTTAATGAAAAAGATTATTTGTACATTACTGCTTTTTGTCATACTGATAAGCGGTAATACAACCGTCTTGGCGAACAGCATTTCTTCTGCTGAAAATGTAAATATCGGCGAGGTTTACAATCACAAGTTCACAGAAGCAGATACTTATTATTGGTACAAATTCACGGCGCAGGAAAAGGCATATGATTTTTTATTAACCTTCAGCAAAACTACTGACAAGCTCACCACCTCCTCGGATATGTATATATATGACAGCAACAAAGAGGTTTTAACATATGCCGAGTATATTCCTTCTAAAAACGGATATTATTGCTGTTATAATGGCTTTAAGAAGAGCAGTGTGTATTATGTCGAGATATATGCGCCGCAAGTTGTAACCACGTCATTTTCAATTAATAATCATAAGCATGAATACAAAAAGTCCTATGTTAGCGTTGCAACCGAAAGCGAGGACGGCTACATTGAATATATATGCTCAGGCTGCGACAAAGTTAAAAAAACCGTTATTCCTAAGCTGGTATTAAAAATCAGCCCCAAAAAGGCAGAGTATAACGGAAAGGCTCAGAAGCCTAAAATCACAATAAAGGACAGAACCGGAAAAAAGCTTGTTGAAAACACTGATTATACAGTTGATTACGGTAGCTCAAAAATCAAAAATGTCGGTTATTATGAATTCAGCATAAGCTTTAAAAGCTCAAAATATTATATCGGCGGAGCGGAATTTTACATCACGCCAAAGAAATCAAAAATCAGAAAATTAACGGCAAAGAAAAAAGCTATTACAGTAAAATGGAGCAGTGTTTATACTCAAAATGACGGTTATCAGATACAGTACAGCACCGATAAGAATTTCAAGAAAAACAGAAAAACAATAACAGTAAAGAGCAACGAAACCACATCAAAAACAATTAAAAAATTAAAATCAAAGAAAAAGTACTATGTCAGAGTACGGACATATAAGGATGCATTCTGGTTTAATATTTATTCAAAATGGAGTGCAGTGAAATCAGTTAAAGTAAAATAACAAATTAAAACACTGTCCGCAGGAACGTTAATTTTCCATTCTCAATTCTCAGTTTTCAATTAAAAAAGAAGGCGGTTTTATGCCGCCCTCTTTTCTTTATGTCCTGATAATTGGACTATGTTTCGTTTGCTGTTTACTTGACAATTTGCTTGTGCTATAGTGGGATTGTAAGGAAAACAACCCAAGAATTTTTTGAAAGGACAAAGAGAAATTATGAAGAAGGTATTTTTTGATATGGACGGAGTTCTTGCGGAATACAGAGAAAACTGCACCGAAAACGATTTAAAGAAAAAGGGCTATTTCCTGACGCTCAGGCCCGAGATGAATATGGTAAACGCGCTTTCAAGGCTTGCGCTTGAATCTGACGAGCTCGGAATTCAGGTCTGCGTTCTTACTAAGGTTTACCCGACTCTTTTTAAGCACTCCGTAAGCGAGAAGCTTCAGTGGCGCGATGAATACCTCCCCGAGCTTTTTGACAGCGAATTCATTATGGTAAACGGCGAGGAGGAGGAAAAGAGCGAGGCTATAAGCGCGATTACGGGCAGCCCGATTGACTCTGATTGCTACCTTATTGACGATTACAATTACAACCTTGCCGAGTGGGCAAAAAACGGCGGCAACGCGGTTAAATACGTAAATTCGATTAACGATAAAAACCGCTCCTTCGTCGGCAACAGAATTCTCAACACAATGACCTCAGACGAAATTTATTCCTACATTCTCAATATGCTCAGCGGCTCAACAACCCCAACCAACGCCGCAGCATAAAATTGTAACAATTCTTAATTTACTTTTATATCTCCGTATGCTATAATATTTTCATAAAAAATTACGGAGGTAGAATTATGGACCCTAACAAAAGACCCGAAACTATGGAAAGAATAACAACTCCCGAGCTTGCAAACGCGTTTATTGACGAGCAGATTGCGGCGCTCAGAGAGCAGATTGGAGACAAGAAGGTGCTTCTTGCGCTTTCGGGAGGCGTTGATTCGTCTGTCGTTGCGGCGCTTCTCATCAAGGCTGTAGGCAAGCAGCTCGTTTGCGTTCACGTTAACCACGGCCTTCTCCGCAAGGGCGAGCCTGAGCAGGTTATTGACGTTTTCAGAAATCAGATGGACGCTAACCTCGTTTACGTTGACGCTGTTGACCGTTTTCTTGACAAGCTTGCAGGCGTTGCGGAGCCTGAGAAAAAGCGCAAGATTATCGGCGCGGAGTTCATCCGTGTATTTGAAGAAGAAGCAAGAAAGCTTGACGGAATCGAGTTCCTCGCTCAGGGTACAATCTACCCCGATATTCTCGAATCAGACGACGGAGTTAAGGCTCACCACAACGTTGGCGGCCTTCCCGAGGACTTACAGTTTGAGCTCGTTGAGCCCGTTAAGCTCCTCTTTAAGGACGAGGTAAGAGTAGTCGGCAAGGCGCTCGGTCTTCCCGATAATATGGTTTACCGTCAGCCGTTCCCGGGCCCCGGCCTCGGAGTAAGATGCCTCGGCGCAATTACAAGAGACAGGCTTGAGGCTGTAAGAGAGAGCGACGCTATCCTCCGCGAGGAGTTCGCAAAGAACGGCCTTGAGGGCAAGGTCTGGCAGTATTTCACAGCAGTTCCCGATTTTAAGGGAGTCGGCATAAAGGACGGCAAGCGCACCTTCGCTTACCCCGTTATCATCAGAGCTGTCAACACCAAAGACGCTATGACAGCAACGGTTGAAAACGTTCCGTTCGACCTCCTTCAGCACATCACCCAGCGCATCACCTCAGAGGTTGAAAACGTCAACCGCGTCCTCTTCGACCTCACACCCAAACCGTCAGCGACGATAGAGTGGGAATAGCGCATTGCCGCTGCCGGTGGCAGATGAAGGCAAGGCGCTATTAGGAAAAAACAACGAGTATTGCGACGCGGAGGAGCGAGCAAGACGACTATGTTTTTGACCGGGCAAACGCCGCTTAACAAGCATCATATGGAAAGGAATATGATTTATCCGATGTTGCCTTTTGGCAACAAAATGGCAACACGAGTGAATTATCCGAATGAACATAACAAAAGGCTAATTGATTTTCTGTAATCAATTAGCCTTTTGTTTATTTTTGGACCTTATTTAGTAATAAACGAAATATGTGAAAATTACTTTAATAGTTCGTACTTAAACAACAACGGTTTTAATTCATTATCGTAATAATTCTTTAATGCGTCATTAAGTTTATTAATTTCAGTATTTAATGCTGGATATTTTTTCACAAATATTGGTTCGCCTTTTTTGTTAAATCTGCCAGTGTTTTTTGGTACATTCAACTCCTCCGAAATTTGCCATAAACCGTATCGAACATCGGGATTTTTCGAAACTTCTGTTTTGTATTCGTCAGTTTTCTTTGCTTCAAACAATACGTCGTTCCAATATTTCATTAAAGTTTGTTCTTGTTCGTTTAGCGTTAACCCATCTTTAATAAAGTTTTGTAATTTAACATATGCTAAAGTATCTTCGTTATCAAAACACAATTCATTTCGGTAGAAACGCGAATCACTCCCCATAAAAGAAAGACATTTATTTTTGTTTGTCAACGCAGTATATATAAGGCTCTTTTTCAAGAAATCAATGTCTTTAAGATATTCACCATGTAAGTCGTTGGATTTTGAATATATATCGGTTTTATACCATTTATTATAAGGGAAAACTCCTGCGACAAATAACGGCAATTTTTCAATAAAGTTATCATCTCGTAAAAAGAATCCATGGGCTTTATATATTCCGCATCTTGTAAGCATAACATCTTTTCTATCAATTTGGAAATTGCTTGAAACCAAATATCCTATAATGTTTTTATTGTATATAGGTTTTACATATATTTTTCGACCGTTTTTTTCAAACTCTTTACCGTTTCTTTCACAAATGATACCGTCTTCTGTATCGTCCTCAAATACTCGTTTATCATAAAGCTCTGAAAGGTTATGCCTTGCTTTTTTTATTTTGATATCAGCCGTTGCTCTTATTACAGAGTTTCCATTTAAGTCATACGGAGTCAATACTAATTCTTCCGTTTCTTTATCATTAATGTTTTTCCACCATATACAACTCGTTGCAGATAATTGTTTACCGTGAAATTCTTTTCTGTTACACAAAAATCCATCCATAAACCTTTTGTTTACTAAGTCTTAATTTCTCCAATATTTTGTATGAGAATATAAGATGTAACTGTCTGTGCTTTTTGTTAAATAATACTTGAATCCACTCCAAATGAACAGATTTGCTGCATCATTAAGTACAACTCCAGATACTTCTTTTCTCATTTCACCAATAACATAGCTCTTTTTCCACAGATTATCTTTTTTACCTGTTTTTTGTATCCCGCCACTACCAGACTCAGTAAATGGCGGGTTTTCCATTAAAATAATAACACAATTGGGGTCATTAACCTTTTCTCTTACGAAATCATTTACTATAGAATCTCCGGAACATTCTGCAGGAATAATATCATATGCCAGCGCGTCTGTGTTTGGAATAACAACCAAACACTTATCTCCATATTTATAGTTTAAAATCACGTATTCATTAAATTCTATTGTTGATAAAATACAGTGGCTAAGAATGTCATCGGAAAGACCTTCTTGCAAATTACCAGTGCCTGCGCATCTATCAATAATTATATAATCCATTCCATCTGGATCTTCTTCTATAGCCATATATAGCATTTCGTGCATTTTGTTTACATAGCCTACAGGAGTGTAATATGCACCTTGCTCCCTTTGAAGCAAGTTCGGATTCAAACAGTCCATAATGTCTTCGAATTCCAGATTGCTCTCATTTTCATAAGGGTAAACTCGGTCACTTAATATGGTTGGCTTTCTAATCTCGGCATCTTCACCTTTAATAAAGCGATTTTTATCTTGAACACTCTTATAAAATTGTTGTGATAATCCAATTATGTTATTGCAATCAATATGATATTTAACGAATTTGTTGCTATTAACAATTTTTAAAAGCTTTTCTAATCCTTCACTGGTAGAATAATCTATAGTTTCATACTTAGCTTCGGTGTGATAAGTATCGTTATTTTTGCTAGCAGCACCAAAATATACTTTTTCAATATCACTCAGCAAATCAGCGCTTTTAAAAATATAGGCAGTTTCTCTATTTAAATCGTTTAATACTAGATTAGCGGGTAGTTTTTCTCCTCGTATTCTAATTCTTGACGCATATTTTATAGCTTGAAACAAAACAGAATATATATTTAAAATATCATTTTTATTTTCATAAAGGTTTCCTTTATCTACTCCATCAGTATGATGAGAAAAATCAGGATTGATACCGACACGATTATAGAATTCTCTTTGACCTTCGTATTCGTCGTGATAATACTTCATAGCAACACCTCAAATTGAAATATAAAAATATTATAACTGAAATATGATTTTTAATCAATATCAAAATTGGCAAGTAATTAATATGTAAAGAGATTTCGAAATATTATGGTTGTTATAAATGCTGATAACAAATTGATAACAGTACATCGGCAACGAAGCAGTTGACCGTGCACTTGAGCAAGAAAAAACGAAACCCAAATTTGAAAGGAGAAGGAATTATGAAAATGACGGAGTTTATCTCAGATAAGAATAACGGACTTGATTACACATTGGTTGGGGAGGTTTATCTCCCTAACCTCATCTCCACAGAAACGAATTATGAGATCGGAATGTGGGGGTGCGGGTGTCCGGGGGACACCTCTGCTGCAAGCAGAAGCACCGACCGAGCCGACAGGCGAGACCAGCGGCACCTTCGTTATATCAAACAGCACCGCAAGGTGTTCTACACATCGCTGCTTACGAACTGCAAACTCAACTCATATCTGCACGAGGTTGATGTCAGAGCAACTGAGATGTATGACCGCCTTGTAAAGCAACTCAAGGAGCAGCAAGGTATTACCGAACAACTCAAAGCAGATGATATGATGGCTTGGGTACAGGCAATGAACAACATCTCAAATCAGGCGAGAGAGGTTGTCAACAATGAATTGATATACAATAGTTAAACAAAAAGCAGCAGTTGAAACTGCTGCTTTTTACTATGAACTTTTCATTAAAACGGATTCAATTCTTTTGCCCAAGAAAAGGAAATAAACTCTCGGTTTTTTGTTTTCGAATATGCTTTTTCTTGATGCATATATTCTGAAAGGTCTTTTCCAGAAAACCTTTTGAATTTTGCTATCACTTTGTCCATAATTTCTATTTCAAGGTCCGAAAAAGAATACTGGATTCTGTTGTTCGGTAATAAAGTTATAGAACTATATTCAAAATCGCCTGTCGGAAATTCTTCAAGAAACAGTACATTGTCCAAACTCATAAGTTCATAATGCCCAATTGGTAAAGCACCCATAGGTTCGTGACTATATACCAAACCAGTTATTGAATGTCCAGTTTTTTGATAACAAAGCATATCAGAATACCAAAGCTCTTTTATAAGTTTAACTTTATGCAAGTTTCTTTGTTTTGTAGCAAAGTAAGAAATCATTGCTTCAATTTTATCAATATCAAGAACTATATAGCCATTGAGTTCGCTAGGTTCACTATAAAAGCTATATTGATTTCTTAGCATTTTTCTTGCGGTTGCTTCGTTTCCTGCATCTTCAATGTTATGAATAAAGATTTCTCTTAATCTTGCAAATCTTTCATTCGTAAAACTCGTTCTCTTAGCGATTAACAACTCATATGCCCAACTTGGATCTTCATTGAATTGTCTTAACAATTTGTCATATGCTCTATCTTGAATTTGTTTTGATTCGTATCTTGTTATTGTTATTTCTCCCCATCC
>CAMOWP010000040.1 GCA_946628455.1 uncultured Clostridia bacterium
CTTATTTTTTATATATTCATAGATTTCAGCTATTTTGAATTTCACTATATATCGTCTGTCCTCAAGCATCGCCTTTTCCTCCTCGGTCAGCGACTTATCAAAATCCTCTGTGCAGCCTGAGAGGCATACGGCGGGAAACATAACGCACCACCAGTTTTTTCCCTTGCCCTGCCCTATTATAATTTTCAGGCAGGAGTAATTACCTGCGGGGAGAGTAAAGGAGTCATATTCCCTGACGCTGAAATAATCCCTTGCGGTAAAAGCGCTAACGCCGTATTCATACCCGTTAAAAGCAACTGTTTTCTGTGCAATTTCCTTAATTTCGCCGAGGCTTTCCTTAGTTACTGCTATCGCCTCGTCAACGCTCTGACAGCCGCTGTAAAGTGTTTTTGAGTAATCGAGTATCTTATCTCTCACCTTAAGCTTAAGGCTCTGGTCAGCCGCGCTGTCGCTGTTTGCAAGAATATGAAGCCTGAACACCTTATCGCTGATATTTTCGCTCATTGAAATAACAGGCGAAAACGCTGAAAAAGCTATAACCGCCGCAAGAAAAATCGGAGCAAATAAGTAAATTTTTTTCATAAAAATAACCTGCCTTTCAACTTAATGATTGGCAGGTTTTGCTTATTTTATTCATCAATAACGGCAATTTTACAGCCGCTGTTTACCGGAGCGCAGACGAAAACGTCCTTTGAATAGCTTTTGAGCTCCTCAGCTGCAGCCTCGGCGTTTTCCTTATTTTCAAAAATTCCGTAAACTGTCGGCCCCGAGCCGCTCATACAAGCGCCGAGCGCCCCGTTTTTCCTCATTATATCCTTCATATAGATTCTATCGGGCACCTCAATAAACTGCTCAAAAACGTTTTCAAGGCGTGAGGAAATATCAGCAAGATTTCTTGACTGCACAGCTTTGAGCATACCGAGGCAATCAGGCGAATGCACCTTGCCAAACTCGTCAAACTGTGAAAAAGCCTTGCCTGTGTTAACTCCGAATTCAGGCTTGATAAGAGTTATATAGCATTTTCTCAGCGGCTTTACCTTGCTTAAAACCTCGCCTATTCCCTGAGCAAGAAGTGTTCCGCCTGTTATGCAGAAAGGAACGTCGGCGCCGATTTTTGCGCCTATTCTGCAAAGCTCGCCGTCAGAAAGCCCGGTGCCATAGAGCTTATTAAGCGCAACTATAACAGCCGCGCCGTCCGCGCTGCCGCCGGCAAGGCCTGCGGCGTGAGGAATTCTTTTTTCAATTTCAATTTCAATTCCTCTGCTCGGCTTCTTGATTCTTGCCTCTTCAAAAAACGCCTGTGCGGCTTTATAAGCAATGTTTCTTTCATCAAGCGGAATATCAGGCATATCGCACAAAAGCTTTATTTCCCTGCCCTTGATGCGCTTTACGGTAACAGTATCGTAAATACCTATGCTCTGCATAATCATAAAAAGGTCGTGATAACCGTCGGTGCGCCTTGCACAGATATCGAGCATAAGATTTATTTTTGCATAAGCCTTAACCTTAATCTTCATTTTTCAATTCCTCTAAAAATTCGCCGATAAGCCTTATAGCCTCTTTGATGTTGTCAATTGAATAGCAGTATGAAACCCTTATATAGCCCTCGCCTGATTCGCCGAAAGCGTCGCCTGGAACTACTGCAACACGCTTTGATTTAATAAGCCTCTCCGCAAACTCCTCGCTCGTCAGCCCCGTAGACTTAATGCAGGGAAAAACGTAAAATGCGCCGAGCGGCTCAAAGCAGTCAAGCCCGATTTTCCTGAAGCCGTCAACGGTGAAGCGGCGGCGCATATTATAATCCTCCTTCATCCGCTTAATATCCTCGTCTCCGTTTCTGAGCGCGTCGATTGCGGCGTGCTGTGAGTTTGTAGGAGCGGACATAATTGCAAACTGATGAAGCTTTGTCATTTCCTTTATTATCGGAGCAGGCCCGAGCGCGTAGCCGAGCCTCCAGCCCGTCATTGAATACGCCTTTGAAAAGCCGTTGATAACGATTGTTCTCTCCTGCATTCCGTCAAGGGAGGCAATCGAGGTGTGCCCCTCGGGAGTGTAGGTAAGCTCGCAGTAAATCTCATCCGAGATAACAAGCAAATCGTGCCTGATTATAACCTCTGCAAGCGCTCTGAGCTCGCTTTCGCTTAAAATAGCGCCCGTCGGGTTGTTCGGATACGGCAGAATTACGAGCTTGGTCTTATCTGTTATCGCAGCTTCAAGCTCATTAGCTGTCAGCTTGAATTCGTTTTCCTCTTTTGTTACAAGCGGAACTGCCCTGCCTCCGCAGACCTCAACAATAGGCTTGTAGCAAACGAAGGAAGGCTCAACAACAAGCGCCTCGTCTCCCCTGTTGATAAGCGTTCTTATCGCCATATCAATGCCCTCGCTGCCGCCTACGGTAACGAGTATTTCGCTTTTCGGGTCATATTTAACTAAAAACTTTCTTGCATAGTAATTTGAGATTTCGTGCCTGAGCTCAAGCAGACCCGCGTTTGCGGTGTATCTCGTTTTACCCTGTTCAAGAAAATCAATTCCGTACTGCCTGATGTGCCACGGTGTTTTGAAATCCGGCTCGCCTACGCCGAGCGAGATAACGTTATCCATCTCCTCGGCAATTGAAAAGAATCGCCTGATTCCCGAGGGCTTAACGTCAAGCAGTTCTCTGTTCATATATTTTTCGTAATTAATCACAGCGAGATAGTCCCCCTGTCGTCAGCCTGCTTAGTAGTAAAGAAAACGCCCTGGTCCTTATATTTTTTAAGAATAAAGTGAGTTGTTGTTGAAACAACGTCCTCAAGCGGCGAAAGGCGTTTTGCAACGAACATAGCAACCTCCTCAAAGGATTTATCCGAAACGAGGCAGCAAAGGTCATAGCCGCCGCTCATAAGATAAATGCTCTCAACCTCGTCAAGCTGAGAAATCCTTTCGGCAATGTTGTCAAAGCCGTGGCCGAAGCGCGGCTGCACCTTGATTTCAATAAGCGCCGTAACTGTGTGTGCCTGCGCCTTGTCCTTATCAATAATGGCCCTGTAGCCCTTGATTATTCCCGTTTTTTCGTAAAGCTCAATCTGCTCCTTAACCTCGTCCTCGCTGACACCGAGCATAACTGCAAGCTCAGCGTTTGTAAGGCGTGGATTTGTTTCAAGTAAATAAAGAAGTCTGTCCATAATAAATCCTTTCTATCTTATCGGAATTAAAATCGGTTCGCGTTTTTTGTAAATTGTAACCATGTCAAAGCCGCATTCAAGAAGAAGGTCGTACCCCCCTTCAATGCCCTCGCACACCCTTTCGCAGTAGTGCGCGTCAGAGCCTACCGTAACGTACATGCCGCCAAGCTCCTTAAAGCGCTTGATAATATCCCTGCCTGGCATAAAGTCGCAGTGATATGCGTTAATGCTTGAAACGTTAAGCTCAAGCGCCTTTTCATTTTTAATCAGCGTTTCAAGAATTGCGTCAATAATCCTGCCGTAAGGCGTAAGGTCAACCGGAATTTTATAATTTCCGCAGATATATCTCAGCGGATATGTTAAGTGCGCGAGGGAATCCGTTTTATTCCACTCGGCAAGCTCAAGCTCCGCTTCAAAATATCTTTCAAGCAGCTCATCAACATTTTCTTTTGTATAATCAAGAAAATAAAAATCCTGCATATTTTCAAGATTGTGGATTGAGCCGAGAACAAAATCGTAGTGAATGTCGTTTAAAATCTGCTCCGAGAGCTCTTTTCTGTAAATTCCCTGCCCGAGCTCAATCCCCTGAAAAACCTTCAAATCGTGCTTAAAGGCGTACTTAACCCTCGACGTGTGAACAAACTGATTTGTTACAAGCGTTCTCACGCTGAGCTCAGGGTCATCAACGTCAAGGTGGTCGGTTATGGCGATTCCCTTCGCCTTCTTCTCCGCTGCGCTGTCACACAAAAGCACGCAGGAATGGTTGCCGTCATAGGAATCGTCAGAGTGCGTGTGCATATCGTAAATGTTATTATATTTCATAATTTTTTCCTCTCAGTGATGATATAATACCACAGACTTAAAAAAAATAAAATATAATTTATATCTTTTGTTGAAAAATCAACAATTCTTTGCTATAATTCATTTGATTATTTATAAATAATAACATCGGAGGTATAAATATGAGAGCGGTTATTACTGTAGTCGGCAAGGATATGGTCGGAATTCTCGCAAAGGTTTCGGGAATTTGCGCTGACTGTAACGTTAACATCCTCGAGGTTACTCAGTCAATCCTTCAGGATATGTTCTGCATGATAATGCTGGCTGACACAACAGACAGCACGGTTGCTTTCGGCGAGCTTTCAGACAAGCTAGAAACATTCGGAAAAGAAAACAATCTTGTTATTCACGCAATGCACGAGGACCTTTTCAATTCAATGCATAAAATATAGGAGGAGCTTTCCTTGATTAATACATATGATATTCTTGAAACGATAAGAATGATTCAGGATGAATGCCTGGACGTGCGCACAACCACTATGGGTATTTCCCTGCTTGACTGCGGCGATTCAGACATCAATAAAGCCTGCGATAAAATTTATGAAAAAATCTGCCGCAAGGCTGAAAGGCTGGTTGAGGTTGGTGAAGGGATTGAAAAGGAATACGGAATCCCGATTATTAACAAAAGAGTAAGCGTAACGCCGATAGCGATTATGCAGGGCATCAGCGGCGGAGACCCCGTAAAATACGCCCTAACTCTTGAAAAGGCGGCGCAGACTATAGGCGTTAACTTTATCGGCGGCTACAGCGCGCTCGTTCAGAAGGGCTTTGCTTCGGGAGATTTAGAGCTTATAAATTCAATTCCCGAGGCGCTTGCTTCAACCGAGCACCTCTGCTCCTCAGTTAATATCGGCTCAACAAAAGCGGGAATCAATATGGATGCCGTAAAGCTTATGGGTCAGCAGATTAAAAAAGCAGCCGAGCTGACTAAAGATAATGAATGCATAGCTGCAGGTAAGCTTGTTGTTTTTTGCAACGCTCCCGAGGATAACCCGTTTATGGCTGGCGCTTTCCACGGAGTCAGCGAGGCTGACTGCGTTATAAACGTTGGCGTTTCAGGCCCGGGCGTTGTACGCGCCGCAGTTTCAAAATACCCCGATTATTCAATAAACGAAATAGCAGAGCTGATTAAAAAGACAGCCTTCAAGGTTACAAGAATGGGTCAGCTCGTAGGAACACTTGCAAGCGAGAGGCTTGGCGTTCCATTCGGAATAGTTGACCTTTCACTTGCTCCCACACCCGCAGTCGGTGATTCCGTTGCTCATATCTTAGAAGAAATAGGGCTTGAAAAATGCGGCGGCGCAGGAACAACCGCCTGCCTTGCAATGCTTAACGACGCTGTTAAAAAGGGCGGCGTTATGGCTTCCTCAAGCGTCGGCGGGCTTTCGGGTGCATTTATCCCCGTCAGCGAGGACGCCGGAATGATAGACGCAGCACGTTGCGGCGCGCTTACAATTGAAAAGCTTGAGGCGATGACCGCTGTGTGCTCCGTAGGGCTTGATATGATTGTTCTTCCGGGCGATACTACACCCGAGGTTATCAGTGGAATAATTGCAGACGAAGCCGCAATAGGTATGGTAAACGGCAAGACGACAGCTGTCAGAGTTATACCCGCAATCGGTAAAAAGGTTGGCGACGAGCTTGAATTCGGCGGGCTGCTCGGCTCGGGCCCCGTTATGAGAGTTAACACGGCTTCACCTGCCAAATTCCTTGAGCGCGGCGGTAAAATCCCCGCACCGCTTCACTCGCTTAAAAACTAAATGAAAATATATAATAAAAAAGAACCGACAACTCGGTTCTTTTTTATTAACTGTAGCTTAGTATTGTAACTCAGAAAAGATAATCGTCGTTATGGAATGTTAACGGCTGATACTTGCCGTTCTTAAGCATATAGCAGGACTGAAGCTTTGTTGAAACAGCGTATGTTTTGCTGCCTGCTGTGAAAACATAACAGTCTGCATTATTAACGTTTGTGATGTTGTTAGTATAATTGATAGAGCCGCCTGACGGGTCTGCGCTGTAGCCTAAATCCTTCCAGTTATCGTGAAGAACCTGCTTGAGATAAGCCTTGGCGTCAGCAACGCTGTAATCAGGAGTTGTTGTGATGTCATGAGGATTATCATATCTGTCATATTCAGCAGGAGCACCTGAGCCGGCGTCATCAACATCTGAAGTTTCAGTTATACCCTGAGCAACCTGAGGAGCAACGTAGCTGTAGAACATATAGCAGAAATAACCAAGATAGATAATTAAGAGGATTAAAATAATCATCTCAATAATCTGCTTAGCCTTGGATTCGCCTGCAGTTGCAGCAAACGCCTCTTCCTGAGTAGGAATATCAAGCGGAACAAAAGGCTTATTCTTTTTGTTAGCCTTCTTCTCTAATTTAGCGTTTTTCTTTTCAATCTTTTTAACGAGCTTTTCATAAGCTGCTGCCTGGCTCTTTTCAGCCTTAGCTGCCTTCTTAGCTGCTTTTGCTTCTTTCTTAGCAAGTTTAGTTTCTTTACTCAAAGCAGTCCCCTCCTTATAAGTATGAAATAAGTATACCATTAAAATAAATAAATTTCAATAACAAAATTATATGTTTTTAGTTATTTTTGTTAACAAATTGTAAACATTAACGTAAATTTTACACAATATCTGCATTTTTATAATAAAATTTAAGCAAATCCTCTTGAATAAATCAGGCGTATAGTTTAAATTAAAAATAACAAATGAAAGGAAATTTTTCAATGGGTGATTTAATAAAGCAGGCGCAGGATTTTGCCGAAGCAAATTCTGTTGCAATAAATATAGGGCTCGGCGCTCTCGTTTTTCTGATAGCCATTGTTATAAGAAACAAGCTTTCGGTTATGCTTCTTAGTCTCATTTCAAAGCTATTTTTCAGGAGCAATGAAAAGAAAAAGGAAGCGCTTATTTCCTCGCTGAAAAAGCCGCTTGCAATTCTTATCTTTGTTATGGGGCTGTATCTCTCAATCGCTGTTGCAACGCAGAAATTCGCTTTTGCAAAGCCGTTTAAGATTATAGTTATTCTCATAGTCTGCTGGGGCGTTACAAGCTATCAATCGGGTAATATGTCGTCAATACTCAATGTTAAATCGGGTGACGACGGGCTCAACGTCACGGCGGTAAAATTCATTTCTAACCTGTTTAAAATTATGATTATAGCGCTTGCTGTTGTTATGATAATAAGCGAGCTCGGCTATAACATTAACGGGCTAATAACAGGGCTCGGAGTCGGCGGGCTTGCAATTTCACTTGCCGCGCAGGACGCAGTTTCTAACCTGATAAGCGGGTTTATCATTGTGCTTGACAAGCCCTTTAAGGTAGGCGAATTCATTGAAACAAAGGATATTTCTGGAACGGTGCTTGAGGTCTCAATGAGAACAACCAAGATAAGAACTGTTGACGATTCCGTTGTAACCGTACCTAATTCAGAGCTCACGGGCGGCGCAATCTTCAATGTCAGCCGCAAAAATATGAGGCTTATTGACACCGAGGTTGCCCTCACCTACTCCACATCAAACGAGCTTCTTGAAAAATGCATGGAGGATATAAGGGAATACCTCAGAGAAAACGAAAGAATAGTTAACGAGCCGATAAGAGTTGAGCTTGCCGAGCTTGACGATTCAGCGCTTAACATCAACGTTTTCTGCTACACAACAGAAACGGATATTCACAAATTCTACGGCGTTCTTTCCGAGGTCAACCTCAATATGAAGAAAATTGTTGAAGCAAACGGCGCAGATTTCGCCTTCCCTTCAACAAGCGTTTACATTGAAAAGAAATAAAATATGGGCGCTGTAACAGCGCCCATTATTTAATTTATAACTAAATTGTAGCTCTGCTTGTACAGCGGCGCGCCGAGGTATTCGTCAGCGTGGCTTCTTACGTAAGCCTGGAGCTTTTTCGCCTCTGATTTTGTAACAGACATTGCAAAATCGGGGGCTTCCTTCTGCTTGAAATAATCGGGTGCAAACTCGTTCGTTTTGCCCGCGTCCGAATTATAGAGCTTTATGAAGCGTTTATCCGTCTCGTTTCGCGCGAAGCTGTTAACGCCGAATAGCTTGCCGTAAATGCAAAGCGCAAGCAGATAGCCTCCCCTGCCCGACGGATGATGGTCTGAATCCTCAAGAGTAAGGTCATAGCTCCATTTAGCGCCGAACTGCTCCTTGTAGCCCTGATAATATGAAAGCGAATTGATTATCGAGCACTTGCACTGCTCAACGCAAAGCATATGCTCTTTATAGCGCTTGTCGTTAATTCCGCCCGAATAGTACATTCCGTGGAGTATAAAGCGCTTGCTGCTTTTAAGCGAGCCCCTGACGAAATTGAACATCTCAATGTCTCCGCCCGAGGTTTTGGTGTAATCGTCCTCGTTGTTCTGAGCTATGATATAATCCCATTTGCCCGCTCTTTTAAGCTCGCCGAAATCAATGTTCATTATGTCCTCAAGATACATCCCCGAGCCTGTAGCGATGTATTCTCCGTCCTTCCATGCAACGTAGTTAATCTGCTCCTTCATAAGCTGAGGAAGCGAGCGGCTGCCCTTAGTTGCCCTCACAACGATTGCTGATTTATTTGTCTTTGCAATAAGCTTGCTGAGCATTTGAGGATAGCCGTTGTAAAACGTGTAGGAGTTGCCAATCATAAGGATTTTAAGCGGGTGGTCGATAGTCGGGTCGGCGAGCACGCCCTTTATGAAATAATACTTATATCCGTTAATAGTTTTATATCCCTTAACGGTTTTGTCCGTCTTTCCGTTTTTATAGTAATGCTTGCCGTGAAGCCCGTTTGCGTACTTGCCCTTGTAGAAATAGTATTTTCTGCCCTTGTATTTGTAAATTCCCGTTTTGGTCTTGTCAACAAGCCCGTTCGTGTAATACCTTTTATTCTTTATGCCCGAGAAAAGATAACCCTTTTTGAAGAGATAAACTGTTCCCTTAACCTTGATTTTGCCGTCAGCCTTCATATTGGCACGCCCGTTTTTATAGAGCTTCTTTGCGTGAATTCCGCTGAAGGTCTTGCCCTTTTCAAGGTAGTAAACCTTGCCGCCTCTGACCTTGACGCGCCCTTTATCCTTCCCGTCAATAGTTTTAACTCTGCCCCTGACAATCTCAAATTTCTTGCCCTGAGCCTTAAGGGTAAGCGTTCCCGCTCTTTTTCCGTTTTTAAGGCGGTATTCAATTCTTTTTGAATCACGGCTCAGCTGAAAATATCCCTTCGCCTTGGCCTGAGCGGTAAAAGGCAGAGCAAGCAAAACAGCCAGCGTGAGCGCAAATATAAGCAACTTAGTCAGTTTTTTCATCGCTATCCTCCTGTGTCAGCGGTGCACCGAGATAATCCCCGGAGTAATTATAAACAAACGTCTGGAGCGCCTTAGCGTTAGCCTTCGTAACGGTCATGGCGTAGTCCTTAGTCATCTTCTTTTTCTTATATTTATTGGGCGCGAACTCCTCGCTTGTGCCGCCGTCGGAATTATAAACGGGTATATAATGCGAGGAATCGGAGCTTTTCGCAAGCGCCTCGTTTCCGTAAAGCTTCGTGTAAATAATCAGCGCCATAAGATATGCGCCCTTGCTTGCAGGGTGCTTGGGGTTGTCGCCGATAGTGAGGTCGTTTACCCACTTTCTGCCGAAATACGAATTATATGAAGCATAGTAAGCGGAGGTGTTTATAACAGTCGCTCCGCACTCCTCGCCTGCAGACGCAATAACCTCGTACCTGTTCTTCGCGGGCGAAGGGCCGTAATAAACCGCGTTGAAAAGAATATGCGAGGGCTCAGGCACCATATCCTTGTAATCTTCAAAAAACTGAAGGTTGCCCTCTCTGAGCTTGCCTACGGAATCGTTATTCTGTGCGAGAATGTAATCCCATCTGCCAGCTCTTTCAAGCTCGGCAAAATCAGTTTTTGCAACCTCGCTGAGCTTTTTATCCCCCGCCGCAATCTGCTTTCCGTCAAGCCATGCGCAGTAAGCGGGAGTTTTGCTCATAAGCGAGCGCAGGGACCAACCTCCCCGAGTAACCCTTACTACAAGAGCGCTCTTACCCGTTGCCTTTATGAACTTACAGAGCATCTGCCCCATACCGTTATAGTAAGTGTAGGAATTGCCGACGAGGAGTATTTTAACGGGTACGTCGTCAGGTACCTCAGTTATTACGCCCTCGGTGAAATAATATTCCTTATCGTCAATAATCTTAAAGCCGCTGTATTCCTTATCGGGCACGCCTTCCTTGTACATCTTACTGTTTTTGAAGCCCGAATACAGCACGCCGTTTTCAATGTAATAGGTTGTTTTGTCAACCTTTAACTCGCCGCTCTTTTCCTTTTGGAAAACACCGTCGCTGTAATATTTCTTCTTCTCAAATCCCGTAAAAAGCTTTCCGTTTTTAAAGAGATATTCAGCGCCGTCAACAGTTATAAAGCCGTTTTTTGAGGTATCCGAAACGCCGTTTGTGTAATATTCACCGCCGAAGATACCGCTGAAAACACTGCCGTTTTTCACAAGATAGCTCTTGCCCTTATATGAAACAAAGCCGCTTTTTCCCTTTTCAAACTCGCCGTCTGAATAAAGCCTGCCGTCCAGAATACCGTTAAAAAGCACTCCCATTTCAAAGCAAAGCTCCTTGCCGTCAACGCGCTTAAGTCCGCTGAAATCGCTTTTCAGCCCCTTTTCATAGAGGCTTTTTTTATATACTCCGCTGAACATTCTGCCGCTGACGATATAATATTCTTTTTTATCAGCACATTTTATAAAGCCGCTGTCCTTACCGTTAATGAGCCTGACAGCGCCGCTCCTGACGGAGTAAATAATGTTTTTACGCCGTATGTCAACGCTCCCAGCCTTAACGCCTGAAAAATAATAGTAGCCGACCGTTTCCTGCTTTTTGTCAGGCTGAAAGCTGCCGTTTCTTACGCCGAAAAAGCTGAGCGCGCAAAGCGCGACGCTCAGCAGAAATATAAGTATAAGTGCAGCCTTCCAGGTCTTTTTCATCTGAACTCCTGATTATTTAGCGGATTTTCTGAGGGATATGTTCTTAGTCGGGGTGAAAAGATAGTAATACTCCCCTCTTGAGCCCGCCTTAAGTGTATTAAACGTGCAGGTAACCTCGTTTGTTGTTGAATCATATTTAAAGTATTTTCTTCTGTCAACGCCCTTACAGGTGCTGTAATACTTGGTCGGAGTCATATACGGGTCAAGAATAATAACGTTTCCGTTTTTATCAATTCCCGCCGCAACAATATAGTGACCGCCTGAGGAGAAATATCCGTTTACGCCAACGTTGCAGATAGCCATATAGCCTTTTTTAAGGTGTTTTTTAAGCTTTTCAACAGACGTTGTTTTCTTATATTTGAAGCCGTATTTCTTCTTGAGAAGCTTTGCGGTTTTTCTTATATCCGTTCCGCCGTTTACGCGGCAGCCGTATTTCATCATCTTATTTTTCCAGCTTACAAGGCTCGGAGAATAAGATGTTGAATTTTTAATAATCATCAGGCTTGTGCAAACCCCGCAGCCGCCCGAAGCGATAGTAGCCAGAGGCTTTTCGCCAGAGGGATAAGAAATAAGCTCATTTTCGGGAGTGTTCTGCTGAATGTAAACAAGTGACGCGTTATTGAGGATTCCCTTTGAATCAGCGGTGTAAAGGAACTTGCCTATTTTAAAGGTCTTATTCTTTATAAGCTTAAAGCTCTTTTTGCTGTAATAGCGGTAATTTCCCTTAACAAAAAGCTTGCCGCCCTTTGCAATACCGTTTTCAAAATAATAACCGTAATCGCCGATATTCACAGGCCCCGTCTTTGCGTTGAACCTGCCCTTTTTGTAGTAAACCCTCTTGCCTGCGTTTTCGCCGTAGCGCTCTGTAACAAGCGCCGTAGCAAGCTCGCCGCTTTTGAAATAATATTCCTTATCACCTATTAGAAGAAGCCCGTTTTTAGTTTTGTCAACTATTCCGTCAACGTAAAACTTTGAGCTTCTGAGCCCGTTTGCAAGCGAGCCCTTATAAATATAGTATTCAGTATTATCAACGGTAACGCTACCTGTGAAGCTCTTTGAATAAAGCCCGCGGTCATAGTATTTTCCGTCAAGGATTCCCGTAAACAGAGCGCCTTTCTTAAAAAAGTATTCAACGCCTGAAACGGTGTAAAAATCAGTAAGCTCAGGGCTGATAACGCTATCTATGAGCTCGGCGTATTCCTCCTCGCTGAAAGCGCGGGATGAATCGATATAATAAAGCTTATCGCCGATTTCCAGCGTTCCCCGCTTCTCACCGTCAATAAGGGAAACTGCGGAGTCAGAAACGGTGTAAACGTGCCCGCCGTTTTCAACAATGTCGTGCTCAACGGCTTGTCCGTCAGCAAGAATATACTGAACTGCCTTTAGCTCCTCATTATATTTCAGCTCGCCGATTTCCGCAACAGCCGCAAGAGCAGAAACAGGAAAGCAAAGCAGCATAATAAGCGCAAGTAATGCGCAGAATAATTTCTTCATAATGTACCTCTAAATTACAGATTAAATTATATTGTACTATATAATTTACAATAAAGCAAGAAAAAATTACAAAAGAGTTACAAACAGCCCCTACATACTCATACTGCTCGTCGGGGACGCCGACACAAGGTCGCCCTACAAAAAATAAAAAAGCGCCTATAAAGACGCTTTTTATGGAGGCACCACCCAGATTTGAACTGGGGCATAAAGCTTTTGCAGAGCTCTGCCTTACCACTTGGCTATGGTGCC
>CAMOWP010000041.1 GCA_946628455.1 uncultured Clostridia bacterium
GAAGGTGTAAAGCGAAAGCGCCATAAAGCCGATGAGCCCGATTGAGCTGGCAAGAATTGACGAGCCAAGCGCGTGGACCATATACTGGATAAACATAGCGTAAATATACGCTTTTTTGCAAAGTCTGCCTTTGAACGCTGAATTGAATAGAAAATGTTGATATAGGAATAGACGAATAAAACTGTTCCGATATAACCGAACTGACCTATAGCCATAGGCCAATAGGTATCGTAAAGGAACATACCGTTTTCATCAAAGCCCATTCCCCATATTTTATAAAATTCGTATTCAACGTAAAGCTCGGAATAATGCTTCGCCGCTTCCGCAGAGCCGTAGGTTGCAAAGCCCGAGCCGATTGGGAAATACTTGTTCGCTGTTTTGAACGCGTAGTCAAAAAAGACTCGCCGCGCCGCGTTTTCATTTAGCAGATACGTCTGAATCTGGTAATTACTTGCAAGCGCAAGCGCGAAAATAAGCGGAATAATAATCTTATAGTTAAGCTTTTTGTACTTTTTGAAATAGTAAAACAGGAATATGAACGAAACCGTGTAAATCATTGCGGGAGATTTCAGCGCAAAGAAAATTGAAACAGTTCCTATGAAAATATAGAAATTCTTTTTCTTAGGGGCAATGTTAGTTGCAGAAATTATTGAGCCAATCATAAAGAAGCTGATTGTTGTGTACTGATGGCTGAAATGGAAAATAAACCTGTAGGTTTTAAGGCCGTATCTTATTTCCTCGTTCATGCCCGTGTCGAAAAACTGGGTGTAAACTGCAAAAACAAACGCCGCTAAAAAGTAAACCCGCGCAATGGGCGAAATGTAATTAATAACAATCTGCTTTTCGCGTTCGCTCAGGAAATATCTTATCGCCATAAAGCAGAAGATAAGCTTAACCTGGGTAAGAACGTCAACTGCAACCGAAAACCACGACCAATGTATGTTGTATAATAAATTTGAAAACAGCCCTATTCCGATGGTTATAAACAGCAAGAACAGCGCTCGGAAATCATGGTAGTAAATCTTGTTCCATTTATATGCAACAACAAGAATTGCAACTATTCCGAGAATCTCGTCAAAATAGCTTCCGTCGAATTGCCACTCAATAAAAATCAGCGCGGCAAAAACTCCGAAAACAATAAGCGCTTTCAGATTAAGCGTTATCCTGCCGTCTTTATTGACAACCTCGGACGCGTCTGTTAATTTTTTCGTTACCGGTTTGTTCATTAAAAATACCTTTGAATTTTATTTTTTATATGCTTTAAAAGTGTGAGCCGAGCTTCTTTTGTCCTCAGGGGGAGGGGTCATATAATCCCCGTAAAGCGCCGAGAGATAGGAATCGTAATCCCTGAAGCCGAGCACCCTTGTGTTTTCAAAATCATAATAAATCAAATCGTTCCATAAATCCGATTTGAAGCACTCCCGCATTCCGTAAGTGCCGAGCTGGAGGTTTGCGCAGTATTCGCTTTCAGGAATATCTGCAAACGCATAATCAAAATGCTTTAAAAGCTTTTTTCTGAAGGGGTATACAGCTCCCCTGAAAATCAGCTTTGCAAAATATTTAGGCGAGGCGCTTTTGTTAAATTTTATATCGGAGCCGAGGTGCTCCCAGAACTTGCTGTTTTTCCACGCCTTCTTAACGTTTTCGGGCGCCTCTTTTTCGTAATCGCCAACGTAATCAACGGGGAAAATGTCAATATAAACGCCCATATCCTTTTCGCTTCTGTGCGGCTCGTCAATCAGCGTTCTTTTGTCAATCATTTTGGCGAAGGAATAAAAGTAATTATCCGTGTAGCTGTAATGAGAAATCTTATAGTTTTCGTCCTCAAATTCAAGCTTAAGCAGCTTTTCATAATCTTCCCTGAGCATATTGATATCAATATCATCATCCCACGGGATAAAGCCCTTATGCCTTATCGCGCCGAGCATCGTTCCGCCTGCTGCGCAGTATTTAATGCCGTTTTCTGAGCAAATCTCATCAAACCTTTTCAGCATATCAACGCAGATTTGCTGAAGCTCTTTTTTAGTTAATTCCTGCATTGTGTCACCTGATTATAAATAAAGCTTGTCAAGCATCGAATAGTAGCTGCCGCTCTTTGCCTTTGAAACATCAATTTTATTTGAAAGCTTGTGTATCGGAGTAAGCTGCCTGAGCTGCCTGAAGCGCTTTTCGTTATATTCTTCAAGGAATTCAAACGAGAATATATGCTGGTCCATCTGGCTGAAATACGGAATTTTGCTCCATTCCTCAGCGTAATAATCAGTTACCATCCTGAAAAACATCTGGAAAATGAAATAGTGCTTGGTATAATCGTACTTTTTCCAGTATTCATAAATCAGGCTGAGCGTTTCGTTAAGAAGAAGGTTATCAGCCTTTGAATATATGAGCCAGTTGCCCATATTGATTAAATCGCAGTTGAAAAAGCCGTCTCTGTAAGCGAAAAAATCTCCGTCGCAGATGTAATCGGGAAGCTCGCCCGTCATATAAACAGTTGAATCCATCCACAGCCCGCCGTTCTGAATCAGCAGCGCAAGACGCAGAATATCCGAAAAATGAGTGTTTGAAATAATTCCTTTTTCCCACTTGTCAATTATATATTCGGGAATTTCGCAATACTCCCTGAAATTATCCTTATTAATAAAAACGATGTCCTTACCCTTAAGATAATGCTGCATTGATTTAACGCAGCTTTTAACAAGCTCAGGCGCGCTTTCTATTCCCTGCAGCCAGCAAATCCAGACTGTGTTTGTTCTTTCACCGCCGTATTTTTTAAAGCTCTTTTTTCCTATCTGATTTTTAAATTCCTTTTCAAGCTTTGTGAAGGTCTTGTAGCGGGAATTCGCCCCTGCAAGGTTAATATCACCGTAGCCGAGCTTATACATACCGTAGGATACGGTATCGTAAACCAGCGAGTGATTGCTTTTGCTTTTTTCAAACAGTTTTTTAACCTTGTCCATTTCCTTTTCCCTTTAAAAGCCTGATTGTTTTTGACGGATAGAAGAAAAACATTAGAGGAGTAATTTTCTTTGCAATTAAATATATTACACACGGAATAACGAAGCTTCCGATAATTCCGCCCATAAGATGCGGCGCGAAGCTATGTATTCCGAGCCTGAACAGCAGTATTCTCACGCCTGCCGCACCGATTGTGTGAAGAACAAAAACGGGCAGGAAGAATTCGTTAAGCTTATACGAAATTTTTCCCAGCTTATCAGGCGCGATAATAATAGCGCTTAAGGCTGTAAAGCAGACGAGCATTGCGCCGATAATGAAATCCTCGGCAAAGCTGAATTCCCCGTTTTTCAGGGAAAGATATATGCTGACTCCAAGCCCCGCCGCAAGAAGCAGTGCCGCGGGCAGCTTCGCTGCTTTTCTGATTTTTTCTTCGTCAGAAAACGCAAACAGCATTCCTCCGCAGAACCAGACTGCGTTAGCCGAGAAATAGTAAATCACCGAGAAAACAAGGCTTATTGCAGTGCTTTTATTGTAAATCAAGCCCTGAAGGATACCGCGTTCAAGAAGAAATACAACAACCGCTTTCAGAATTAGTGAAGCTGAAAAAAGTATCGCGGCGTTCCTTTTTGATTTCATACATGGTATGAAAAGGAAAAGCAAAAATAAAGCGTAAAAATACCAGTAAGGCGCTGTCGGGTGAATAAACAAAGTGCTGAGCGCAAAGCGAGCCTTTGTTGTAACCTCGTTTTCAAAAAGTATTTTAAGCAAAACTGTAGCCAGTGTAAAGATAAAATAAGGAACGCCGAGGTCAAGCAGCTTTTTAGGGAGCTCCTTTCTGTACGAAGCAAACGAGCTTACCCTGTTGATTTTCTGATACAGAAACCCGCTGCAGACAAAAAACAGCGGAACGTGGAAGGTGTAAACAACGCTGTAAAAATAGTTATATAAACCGCTTTCGGGTATAACTGAATTTGCTCTCATTGACATAAAGAAATGGCCGAGCGCAACAAGAATGCATGCGGCAAGCTTTATATTGTCAATATAAGAATATCTCTGCCTCTCCTGCATATTCAGCACCTATCCCAAAAATCTTTTATAAACCCTCTCAAATTTCTTTTCCCAGGACAGCTCGGAATTAACAAAACTATATCCGTTTTCACCGAGCCTCTGCCTGAGGCTGTAATCGTTTATAAGTAAGCCGAGCTTTTCGGCAAATTCGTTTATTATAGCTTCCCTGCTCTGGTTTACGTTTACGAACTCACCGCAGTCATATTCCTTGAAATCGCTGCAAACGCTCATATCAAGCGCTGCGAGCGGCAATTTGTGAGCCATTGCCTCAACAAGAACGTTTCCGCTCGTCTCTCTCAGCGACGGCATAACGAAGATATCTGCATTCCTGTAAACCTCAGACACCTTTGTATGCTCAACCTCGCCGTGAAACTTAACGCGCCCGTCAAGCGAATTTTCGGCGATGAACGCCTTAATTCTCTGTTCCATCGGGCCTCCGCCGTAGATTTCAAGAACAAAATCAAGCTCCTCAGGCATAGCCTTTATAACGTCAAGAAGGAGCATAAGCCCTTTCTTTTCAATGAGCCTGCCGAGATATAAAACCTTAACTGTGCCCTCCGCACTCTTCGGCTTTATTTCAAGCCCTCTGAGCTCCTTTGCAAGCGCAAGCTCCGTCAGCCTCTCACAGCTTCTTGAAAGCGCCTTTGAAAGGTATTCCTGAGTTTCCTTGTTGATAGCGTAAATACTGTCAAAGCCCTTTACAGCTTTCTTGTAGTAAGGGATTTTAGCGCAGGCTTTATTTATATTCTCCCTGAATTTTTCAACAGCCTGAGACTTTTCGTAAACCTTGAGCGGCTCGGGCGTTGACTGCCCGCCGCCTACGGGGCCGAAAATTGTATAAGGCTTTTTAAATTTCCACATAAAGCCGGGAATCCTGAAATCAACCATCGTGATGTGATGGATTATATCAAAATCAATCCTGCTTCTCTTTGCCCAGCCGTATGCAACCGCCTGCCACATTATGTAGTAAAGGTGGTGGAACATTGAGTTATGCTCGCGATACCAGTTGAGCCAGTAAGGCGTGTCGACTATTTTAAGCTCAATGTTGCCGAGCCCCGCTTCTTCAATACCGCGTCTCGTATCAGCCTCGTTAACCTTCTTTGTAACGAGGTATATTTTATCATAGGCATTTTTGAAATGCTTCGCCGCCTGAACGCTCCAGTTCCAGCCGATTCCGTCCTCGCTTCCGTGATATGGATTAACGCTGTAGGACGAAAGCAGAACGGTTTTGCGCTCCTTGGCTTTTATGAACTCGTCAACCTTGCCCTCTGTTGAGATTTTTTCTCTGTAGCTAAGGCAGTTTTCGATATATTTTTTGTTTTCGATTATCTCTTCAAGGTCTTTTTCGTCCCATTTGTCATTAACTATACCGAGCCCGTTTTCCCTGATATATGACGCATTATACGGAACGCTTGTTGTAACGGTGGGAGTAGCGCAGGCAATTGCCTCAACTATTGAGACCATATTGTTGTCTTTTCTTGTATAAACAAGCAGAGCCCTTGCTTTTTTCAGGTATTCCTTGAGCTCACTGTGAGACGCCTTTCCGAAGAAAACAACCTTGTCCCCCAGGCCGAGCTCCTCAGCCTGCTTTTTCAGCGCTCCCTCGCATTCGCCCTCGCCGAAGATATAGAGCTTATATTCGCTGTGAGCCTCTGTAAACGCGCTGAATTTTTCAATTATTTTATCAATCTGCTTTCTCTCAATAAGCTGAGAGGCAACAATGAAATAATTATCCTTGTCACTGCACGCCTCAAACTTGTCAAGATTAACGCCGTGGTCAATAATCCCGCTTAAAACGTTGTTGCAGTAAGCCGAGATAAACTCTTTGGCTTCCCTGCTTCTCGCAATAACGGGAATTCCCCTGAACGCCGTTTTCGCAATATATCCGTACCAGAGCTTTGACGGAAGCTGCCTGAAAATATTATTGTGCTTTGCAAGCTCGTGCCAGACTAAAAGCTTCTCCCTGCTGCAAAGCGCAAGCATTAAGGAATTGAGCGAAAAAATCTCGCTTGAAATAACGAGGTCATAGCTCGTATCCTTAACAAGCTTCACTATTTCAGGGCAAAACGGAAGCGCGTTGGGCTTGCAGATTTTCGGCAAGGCGCATTCAGCCCAGACGATTTCAAACGGGTAATCCTCGCCAGTTTCGGGCTTAAACGGCTCGCCCGCAACAAGAGTTACCTCGTGCCCCTTTTTAACAAAAGCCAGGCAGAGGTCGTAGCTCATAGTGTCTTTAATTGACGGCGCTCTTTTTATATCAGCCGTTTCAGAGGTGTAAATTATCGGGTTTACAAATAAAACTTTCATTTAATCACCCATCTGCGCTTTAATATCCGCGTCAACAATTTCTTCGCCCGTTGTGCCCTCAAGCGCCGCCTTTGACTCCTCGCTGAGCCCGTCGTTTATAACAGCGCTCATATCGCAGGTTGAAAGAGAATCAAGCTCCTCCTTGGTAACCCTTCCGTCTCTTAAATCGCGACAGATTTTGTTTTCAAACATTGAGTACTTGTTATCCTTGAAATAGCGTAAAAACTTATGCTTAACAACCCACAGAGCAGGCACCCATATGTACTTATGCATTGCAGGAGAAACGGAGCCAATCATCCAGCACTGTCTGTCGCAATGCCTTACCTTGTCTCTTACCTTTTCAGCCTGCCCGCTGTTCCAGAGCTCATCCCAGCTCTGCTCGTTGAGGTTGCCCATAACCTCCTTTTCCTTCGTTCCGTTGCACGGCATAACGTCGCCGTACGGGTCAATGAAGAAGGTATCAAACGCCATATCGCAGGGCAGAAGGCGTTTTTGCCCGTAAATATAATTAATAAGACCGTGGTTGAAATATGCTCTGAACCACTTCTTGGGTGAATTCGATTTTAAAAGCTCGTTGATAAGCTCTTCAAAGCTCTTTGCAACTGCTTCTCTGTCTTTAATAATATTCTTAGCCTCAACGAAATAAAACGAATTATGAAGCGAAGCCGTTGCAAATTCCATATTCATCTCGTCGCTTATTTTGTATAGAGGAACCAAATCCTTAGCGTTGGCGTCCTGAACAGTCATACCGAAGCCAACGTCTCCGTGCCCCATTTCAACAAGCTTTTTGAGCGTAGTATAGCCCTTGTTATAGCCGTCCTCAAGGCCTCTGATTTTGTTATTTGTCTCTTCGAGTCCCTCAATTGAAATTCTTATTCCGACATTCGGGAACTCCCTGCACAAATCAATAATTCTGTCTGTAAAAAAGCCGTTGGTTGAGATTACTATTCTGTCGCTCTTTTTATCAAGCTCGCGGACAATATCCTTTAAATCTGTTCTGATAAAAGGCTCCCCGCCCGTGATGTTTGTAAAATACATCTCAGGCAGCTTTTTAACAGTTTCAAGGCTGATTTCCTCCTCAGGCTTTGAGGGTGCCTTGTATCTGTTACACATATTGCACCGCGCGTTGCAGCGGTAAGTAACTATTACCGTTCCGTTAAGCTTTTTCGCCATCCGCTTTTACATTCCCTTCCTTTTTTGAAAAATCTCCGAGTGCGAGCATTCTTGTTATTCTGAATTTTCTGATAAAATACTTTGAAATAGGTATCGGCAGCAGCAATCCGCAAACGCACATTGCAACCGAATACACAGTATACGGCATACCGAGCATTGATTTAAGAAGCACTCTCAGCGTTATCATAACGTAGTAGCCGATAAGATAAATATCCATTCCGTAATTGCCAATCACCATAAACGGCTTTTTAACCCTTTCAAGGCAGCATATAAGCACTGCCAGGATATAGTAGGTCAGAATATTAAGCAGCGCTATCAGCAAATAGCTGAGATTGCCGGGTGAAATATTTTTCACATATATTATTGAAATAAAAAACGCAACGGGTATATATATAAGCGAAGCAGCGCCGCAAAGCAGCGTGTTCTTTTTGAAAAAGCTTATCGCTGTTTCGGATATACTGTCATAATATTTATAAATAAATACTCCGAGGAAGAAGAAAACCGAATAATACGTGATATAGCAAACTATCGGCATATCCCCGATAAGCCCGCTTTTAACGTGGAAAACGTAAAGCCCTGCCGAGATTATAAGGTTAACAAACGGCGGCAGCTTATACAGAATCAGAGCAAAAACGCTGATGGTAAACAGTGCATACAAAAACCACAGCCCGCCGTTAGGGTTTTCAAGCCCGACAAGCGATTTGAGCATCATACTTACCGAAAGCTTGTTGTTTGCATATCTTTCAAGGAACAGCTTCAAAACGAAGGATACTGCGGTATAGAAAAAGTACGGAACCATAAGCCTAAAAAACCTGTTTCCGATAAGCTTCGGGCAATCCTTAAAGCTTTTAATACTGAGAAGCTTTTTCGCAAACAGCAGACCGCTGAGAACGAAAAACGCTTTCATATGAAAGGTGTAAGCGTAAGTATTCAGCAACCCGAGAAAATCGTTTCCCCTGTCAAAGGAGTGGCCGATTGTAACCCAGATTATAATAAGCGCGCGGAAAATATTCAGTTCGTCGTAATACTTTTTCTTAATTTCCGACATTAAAGTTCCTCGATAATCTTTAAGTATTTTTCAGTATACTCCTCAACCGTGTCAAAGCTTTTTTCAAGGCAGCTTTTGCTCATTTTCCGAGCAAGCTCAGGGCTTTTTGTTATTTTTTCAATCGCTTCCCTGAGGCTGTTTTCATCTCCCGCCTTAAAAAGCAAGCCTGTTTTTCCGTTGTCAATAAGCTCGGGAATTCCTCCGATATCGGCGCCGATTACGGGAGTTCCGTACATTATGCTTTCCATAACCGAAAACGGGCAGTTTTCGTACCACACGCTCGGATAAACGGAGCACACAGCGCCCCTTATCAACTCCTCAAGCTCAGCGCCCGTTTTAAAGCCGACATTTTTAATATTTCCTTTTTTGTTTATCTCCTCTTCAAGCTCGCCCGAGCCCGCAAAAACGAAATTAATATCTTCAAGCTTAAGAAGAGTATCTATTCCCTTTTCCTTTGCATATCTTCCGAAATAGAGAACGTAGTCCTTTTTCTCAGCGCTCTTCTTCTCAACGCTGTCAATAAAATTGTGAAGCGTAACCGTTTTGCCGTTTAAATATTTATTTCCGTCAAGCTTAGTTTTCATAAACCCGCTCGGGCAGATAACGCAGTCAATATTCCTGTAGGTTTTAAGAGCGCTGTAAAGCGAAGCCTCAAGCGTTCCGATTGCGCTTTTTGCCTTTGAGGAGTGAATGCAACCTTTTTTCAGGCAGCTGAGATAACCCTTATCTGTGCAGTCCTCGCAGATGCTTCCGCCGCAATCCTGCATCATATGGTTAGGGCAGATAAGCTGATAATCGTGAGCCGTGTAAAGCAGCTTAACTCTTGAGCCGCTCTTTTTTTCATAATCCTTTACTGCGTAAATAACGCTTGGAGTGAGCTGATAGTTAAAATTGTTGAGGTGAACGACATCAGGCTGAAAGCTGTTTAAAACAATGCTCATCTTCTTTTTTGCCTCTGACGAATAAACCGTCCTCAGCGAATATGAAAGCTGTTTTGCCTTGCTTGCAGTATGAAAATCAAGGTCAGTTGTGTACTGCTCAGCGGAATTTGAAACAATTCTGCCCTCATGCTCCATACCGAAATATTCAACCTCATGGCCGAGCTTTTTCAGATAATCGCCGAGCTTGAAAATATATGTCTCCGAGCCCCCGTTCGGGTGGAGGAACTTGTTAACCATTAAGATTTTCATTTTTCCGCCTCGTTTCGCTTTCAGCTTCTATAAACATCAAGCGTTCTTTTTGTGACCTCATCCCAGTTGAATCTGCCGAGGATATATTCGCGAGCAGCGCTTTTAAGTTCCTTTATTCTTTCGGGATTCTTCAGCAGCTCCTCAAGCGCTCCTTTCAGGCTCTTTTCATCGGAGCATTTAAAATATACCGCCTTATCCTCGCAGACCTCCGTGCATTCAGGAATATCGGACGTCAGGCACGCGTTTCCGTAACTCATTGCCTCAAGCAGGCTTATCGGCATTCCCTCAAGCTCGCTCGGAAGGATATAAAGATAAGCGTTTGAGTAAAGCTCCGAAAGCTCTTTGCCCTGAACAAAGCCCGTAAAGATAATTCTCTCATCGCCCTTTGCAAGCGCGTGAAGCTCGCTTTCGTATTCGCCCGTGTGGCTTGCGCCGCCCGCGATTACAAGCGGAAGCTGTGTTTCAAGCTCCTTATAAGCGTTAATAAGAAAGTGAATTCCCTTTTCCGGAACAAGCCTTCCGAGAAATAAAAGGTAGCCGTCCTTTTCAAGCGAATACTTTTCTTTAATTATTTCGGGAGGAATTATTTCGGGAGAATCGATTCCGTTGGGAATATAAACAGTCTCCCTGTTATATTTCTCCCTGAAATACTGCTGAACATTTTTTGAAAGAACTATTACGCTGTCTGCATATTTTGCGGCGCATTTCTCGCCGAGCAAAAGGAACCTCGTTGCAAAGCCGCCCCATTTGGAGCGCTGCCAGTCAAGCCCGTGGATTGTAACAACACATTTCTTCCCGAATAGTTTTGCAAGAGGAACCATTGCTGAAGGTCCCTCTGCGTGAAAATGAATTATATCGTATGATTTAAAAACTGCGCCGATAGTTGAAAGCGCGCTGTAGACAATTGCGTTGAGCTTTGAGGAATCGGGGGTATAAACCCATTTCAGGCGCACTCCCTCATATTCGTCAAGCCCACTGGCAGTATTAAAGCTGTCGCCCGCAATATGCCTGCTTTTTCTGTTGTATGCAGTAACGCTGTGGCCGAGCGCCGCCATTCTTTTTGAAAGCTCGCCGACTACTATTTCAATTCCGCCCTCTCTTGACGGAATTCTCTTGTGCCCTATCATTGCAATTTTCATATAGCTTATTCCGCTCCCTTACGGGTGAGCACAACGACAACCGTTTTAAGAATTATTTTTGCGTCAAGTGAAGGAGACCATTCGTCTATGTACTGACAGTCAAGCTCAACAACCTCTTCAAAATCGGTTATATCGCTTCTTCCGCTTACCTGCCACATTCCCGTTATGCCCGGGCGCATAGACAGCCTTCTTTTGTGACGGCTTTCGTACTGCTCAAATTCATCAATGGTCGGCGGCCTTGTTCCCACAAGGCTCATATCGCCTTTAACAACGTTGAAAAACTGAGGCAGCTCGTCAATGCTCGTTTTTCTTATGAATTTTCCGACTCTGGTAATCCTCGGGTCGTCATTCATTTTAAACATAAGCCCGTCCATCTGGTTTTGCTCCATGAGCTCTTTTTTGCGCTCTTCGGCGTCAACATACATTGAACGGAGCTTGTAAATATTGAAAACTCTTCCGTTTCGTCCGACTCTCGCCTGCTTGAATATCAGCGGACCGGGCGACTCCTTTTTAAGAGGAATTGCCGTTATCGCAATAATCGGAAGCGAAACCAGGCAGCCTATAAGGCCGAAAACGACGTCAAACAGCCTTTTGAAAACAAGCGCTCCCGTTTTGGATTCGCTTGCGGCGAAGGACGCCATAGGATATCCGTACTGCATTTTGCAGTTGATATTGTTAAACTTGCTCTCGCTGAGAATATCATCAAGCGCAGGAAGGTTGATATGAACGGTTATGCCCATATCCTCAAGCTCTTCAATCAGAATCTGAAGCTCGGAATCGTCTCCGTACGGAAGGTTAACAAAAACCTCGTCAAGCGGAGAGGAACGAATCCAGTCCATAAATCCGTCGTCCGTAGAAATAACGGGAACGTTGAGAACGCTGTCGGGGAACGACGTTGTGCTTGTAGTGTTATAGCTCACAGGCATTGCAAGCCCTGCAATAAGACTTCTGCTGTTTCCTCTGTAGCTGAAAATGTTGTTTCTGCAGTAATCATCAAGAAGAACAACGCCCTTTACGTTCATTGTCCAGTCCTGCTTAATCTTGGAAATCAGCTCCTCCGCTCTGTCGGTAGTGGTTATGACTCCGACGAGCGAAGCGGTTTTGCTGTGCCTGAACGAGCCCGTGAGAAACCTTTTAAGAAAGTATCTTCCTACCGCCGTGAAAAGGATGAAAAACAGATAGCTTGAAATAAGCATATAACGCGATTCAACGATTCTGTTTTTAAGAAGAACAATCAGGACGGAAAACAGCCCGAAGGTCAGCGTTGCGTTTCTGACAAGCGAATAAATCTCTTTTCCTCTGCTTCGCTTCTGAACGTCAAGATTAACATAAAATCCGAGGAATACAACAAGATACGCAAGGATAAGCGTTCCCCAGTATCTCGCCCATTCCTCATACGGGTATTCTAAAATTCGCGGAATAAAAACTCTGAAAAGAACAATAGACACAACGCCTGCAAGAATAAGGCATATCAGGTCCACAAAGAACTCTGATGCCAGCTGTACTCTTTTGCGTCTGTTCATTTAATCACCTTAATTAATAAGTATCGTATCTGTCGTACTGGTTATAGTAGTTGTAGTTATAATTGTAATTATAGCTGTATCTCTTGTAGTAAGAATAGTACTTTTTCTTCTCACTGTTAACGTCGTTAAG
>CAMOWP010000042.1 GCA_946628455.1 uncultured Clostridia bacterium
GGCCGATACGGCCAAAACCATTAATAGCAACTTTTACCATTGGAATCTACCTCCGAAAAATTATTTAATAAATTGCTTTATTGCTCTATTATTTTATACTGTTTAAATCTAATATGCAAGAAAAAAATGTAAATTTTACGAATTATACAAAATATCTGTTTATATATGACAATTATTTAACAATTTGCAAATCAAAAAGAGCAGGCGCTGTTGCCTGCTCTTAAAATATTCGGATTACTCGTCAATTTTGTATCCGATTTCCTCTCTCTTTGCTGCAAGCTCCTCCTGCATCTTCTTCTTGTTATCGCCTGATAACTTATAGAAGAACATCGGGATTGCACAAAGCAGCATGCTGATGCCGGGGATGATTGAAATAAGCGCGAAAATAGCAAAGTTCTGAGATGACGGAAGCTCGGTTGCAGCCTTGATTGCGTCAGTGCTGAGCATCTCTTCGGGCTTAAAGTGAATAGCCATATACATAAGAATGATTCCGCAGGTTGAGAAAGCTGAGCCGAACTTGTTGATAAGACCCTGGCACGCGGAGCCGAGCGCGTTGTCTCTCTTGCCCGTTTTCAGCTCCATATAATCAAGGCAGTCATAAATCATCGCAATAGAAAGCGTGTTTATAACGCCGAGCGGGATACATTCAATAAGCATAAACGGAACGCAAAAATAGATGCCCTTTGTTGCAAAGAAGCTGCCCTGGTCTGCATGAATTGCAACCCAGCCCATTGCCGTTGTTCCGAGGCTTGCCACGAAGCCTGCAAGGCAGGTGGTAATGAGAAGCTTTTTGTAGTCAAACTTTTCCATAAGCTTCGGCATAAAGATTGTTGAGCCGAACATACCCACAACTGCGCACATCTGGAAAATAGTTTTAACCGTTCCTACCGAGCCGTCGATAGCCGCAGTTTTATCCTCAAGGGAAAGCCCTGCAAGGTCGGGGCCGATATAAAACGCGTATCTTCCAACGTGAACTGCTGCCGCCTGCACCATATAACGTCCGCTTGAGAGAATGCCCATAGCGATTATAAGAAGCAGAGGCTTGCAGGTGAACACACGCTTTAAGGTTGATTCCTCGCCCTTAACCTTTTTGGTCGGCGGAGGAACGGCTCTTTCCTTGATGTGGAAATATGAGTTAATGTACATAACAGAGCCGAGGATAACCACAATAAGCGCAATTATAAGGTATTTTTTCTTGTTATAAGCAATCGGGTCTGCCGAGCTGATAATTTTCGGAAGGATGAAGCCCGAGGCAAGGAAAAGAATTTCGGGAAGAGCCGAGCCTACGGAGTTCCAGATTTTAGTGAACGAAACAACGTGGCTTCTCTCGTCCGAATTAGGTGTAATTACGTTAGGAATGCTCCAGAACGGAACGTCAGCCATTGTGTAAACCATACCCCAGAGAACGTAAACAACCGCGCAGAAAACCATAAGCTTGTTCTGCTCAAGATTCGGGCTGAGGTACATAAGTATCGTCAGCGCGGCAATCGGCGGCGTTGCAAAAAGGATATAAGGCTTGAGCTTGCCCCATTTTGTTTCGTGCCTGTCAACAATAACGCCCATAATCGGGTCGTTGATAGCGTCCCAAACACGCGCAAGAAGCATAAGAGTTAAAACAAATGCGAGCGGAAGCTGAAGGGTGCTTACATAATAGTCGCTTATGTAGCTTGACATCATGGCGTAAATCATGCCCTGACCCATAGCGCCTATGGAGAACATCCACAGCTCCTTCTTGCCAACGTATTTTTTGGGAGCATACATTTCATTACTGCTCATAAAACTTTACTCCAATCATAATATATATATTAATTATATACTATATAAGCATTTTTTTCAATATCTATAATTCGATAACGAAGGTATTATTTTTGATTTTTTCATCAACGTATCTGCCTTCGCCGAAAATTCTTGCTCTGCCGATAATCCTGTTGTCATAAACGCTGAGAAGCAGCCCCTGGGAGAGCTTGTCAAAGCTTCCGTGATTAAGCACGCCTACAGTAGGCGCGTTAACCGCCTTGATGCTTCCGAGGTCCTCGTAGGTATACTGCGATATTCCGTAGTGAAGATGCCCCGTAACGTAAATAACGTTTTTCCTGCTTTCAAGAACGTCTCTGAGCTTATCGTTATCCCAGCCCACGCTTCCGCGCCACTGCCCTTTTCCGAGCCACGTCATCGGCAGGCCGTTGGTAAACTTAAGCGCCTGATGATTAAAAACGAAAACGGGCTTGTTTTCCGGCGCGCTTTCAAGCTCAGCCTTAAGCCACTCAAGCTGTCTTTCGCTTATATAAGAGCCCTCAAAGCAGTTTCTGTCAGCACCGAGGAAAATAAAACGGTAGCCTTTAAAATCAGTTGAGTGGTAATAATGTTCGCCACTGCCGGTTACTCCGCCCCTGACTGACGCGAGAAATTTATTGAAAACGCCGAGCTGCTTTTTATAATTTCTCAGCCGTATATCGTGGTTTCCCGAAACAGCGAATACGCTTTCAATTTTATCGCAAACAGAGTTTAAAAGGTGTGCCATCATTTTAAATTCGCACCTTGCGCCGTATTCCGTAATATCGCCGAGGAGAACAAGCGCGTCAAATTTTCCCTTTGCGTTTTCAATATCCCTGCACGCCGAGAAAACCCTCGCTGAGCGAAGCGGAGAGAGACAGGAAATCTGCGGGTCTCCCCATGCGATAATATTAAGCCTGCTGTTTTCGTCAAGCTCGAGCGGCTCGCTTTTATCGGGCTGCGGAATATTTCCTTTTTCAAGCACTTTTGAAAGCGCTTTTACCATGTGCTTATAAAGCTTTGATGAAATGCTCATATTTTACACCTCACAAGCATTATAGCATAAACAAACTTTTTTGTAAAACAGTCATCATTGTGACATATTTCGCACAAAGCATAATATATAATCGCCGTATAACAGTAAAAGTAGGGACGTTAAATGACAGTTAAAGAGAGAATTGAAACAAGGCGGGAGCTGCTTCATAACCCCATCGCGGAAAAAATAACAAAAAGTGCGGCGTTTTTTGCGCTCGGCTTTGCCTTCAGCTGCGGGAGCGTTCTCGGCGAGCTTCATCCCTTCGGCGTTTCAATCGTTGCGGTTACAAAAAGAAGGTATCTTCTTTACTGCTCGCTCGGGGCGACGCTCGGCGCGCTGACAAGGGGATTCAACGCGTATTCGGTAAGGTGTATTTTTGCCGTTTTGCTTGCCTTTCTTTGCGCTTTCGGAATATCTGCACTTGACCTCGGCGCCTCTCCGCTTCCCGCCCTGGGCGGCGCGTTTTTATCGGAGCTTGTAACGGGGCTTGTTCTGAATCTCAGCCTCGGGGAAAACTTCTATTCTTACATACTGACTCTCGGTGAATGTATTCTCAGCGCGGGCGGAGCTTATTTCTTTTACCGAACGCTCCACGCAAGCTACAAGCGGCTTCGTTTCAGGGCGCTTCCGCTGTCGGATGTAAGCTGCATAGTTATTTTCATAACGCTTCTTGTTATGAATCTCTCCTCGCTTAAAATCTCATATTTTACGCCTGCGAGAATTATTTCTGTTGCAGCTATGCTGCTTGTTCTCAGGTTTATGGGAGACAGGTGGGGGCTTATTTTTGCAGTTTGCCTCGGCTTTTCGCTGAGCATATCAAAGGGCGAGCTGTTATTTTTAACGGGCGCGTTTGCGTTTTCGGTTATGACTGCCTCTCTGTTTCTTCAGCTTTCGTTTCCCGCGGCGGGCGGCGCCTTTCTCTGCTCGGCGGCGTTTTTCTGCATTGCGAGCGAAAGCAGCGATTCTTTCAGCCTTTTTATTGACTGCGCAATCGGTACGGCAATCTGCGTTCTTCTTCCGCAAAAAATCACGGACAAGCTCGAGGCGCTCGGAGGCGGAGGGCTTGACGCTGCGCCTGACGGAACGCTGAGGCAGAGCCTCGTTTTAAAGCTCCGCTTTGCAGGCGCGGCGATGGCGGCAATCAGCGAAAGCGTTGAGCAGGTCAGTGACAAAATTGATGAGATTACGCGCAGGGAAAACGCTGCGCTCAAGGATAAAATCAGCGCCGAGGAATATGCTTCGCGCGAGATTATTCTTGAAAAAACAAATCAGATAAGGCGCGTTGCCTCAGACCAGTTCTTTTCCATTTCGGGTATGCTTGAGGATTTGGCATTTGAATTTGACAGCGCAGAGATTTTTGATTCCGCCGCTTCTGCAAAAATACGCCGCCTGCTCGGCGAATATGAAATCTATCCGCAGAGCATTTCCGTTGTTGAGGATAAATATTCGAGAATGCGCGTTGAAATTCTTCTTGATAACATAGCGCCTGAGCTTGAAAGCCCTAAGCTGAAAAAGGAAATAGGGAAAATCTGTTCAAGATATTTTGACGACGCGCGCGTAACCGTTTTTCGCGACGAGGCTATGCTCTCATTTAACGAGAGAGCAAACTACAGGCTTGAGGTCGGCTTCGCGCAGCACAGCGCGGAGGGACATCTCTGCGGAGATACGGTAAAGATTATTGACGACGGCAAGGGCCATTCCATTCTTATTATCAGCGACGGTATGGGTAAGGGCTCCCGCGCCGCACTTGACGGAGCAATGGGCGCCGGGTTGCTCTCAAAGCTTATTCACGCAGGCTTCGGCTTTGACTGCGCACTTAAGGTTGTAAACTGCGCTCTGCTTGTCAAAAGCAACGATGAAAGCCTTGCAACGCTTGACATTGCCAACATTGATATGTTTACCGGAAAATGCGAAATACTTAAATCAGGCGCGCCCGCAAGCTACATTTTAAAAGGGAAAGCAATCAGCAAATGCGAGCTTTTTTCAATGCCTGCAGGCATACTCAGGGGAATTGAATTTGCAAGGCGCACCGCCGTTTTATCGCTCGAGGATTCTATTGTGCTTATGAGCGACGGAATAAGCGACTCAGGCGAGGTATGGCTTAAGGAAACGCTTAAAAGCGTAAGCGCTCTGCCCTCGCAGGAGGCGGCGGATTACATACTTTCGTCCGCACTTGAATTGAATAACGGCGAACACCTTGACGATATGAGCGTAATAGTTGCAAGGCTGAAACGCAATTAATATAAACGGAGTGATTGAATTGTCATCAATATTTGCATACGCAGGAGACAGCCCCTGCAAGGATATAATTATCGACGGAGTGAGCAGGCTTTGTGCGGAAAAATTTGAGCTTTGCGGGATATCAATGAAAACTGAGGATAAAATTGAAATTATCAGAATGAAGGGTAAAGCGGAGCTTTTGGGAGAAAACGCCCGCGAGCTCGGGAACGAGGGAAGAATCGGGATTGCCGAGGCGATGGCGGCGCACCGCTGTAAGCCTTCGGGGCTGACTGCTCCTCCCGCTTCAAACGAATTTTTCGCCGCCGCGCTGGACGGGGCTATTGAAAATTTCGATTCGCTTAAGGCGTGGGCAAAAAGCACTGTTCCCATAGCGACTGACGAGGATTTGCTGCTTGCTCTCCTGACAAAAATGAGGGAGCTTGAGCCGCTTGAAATAATGACGAATCTCAGCCGCTCGCTTCAGGGCGGCGCAGGCTTCGCATTCATCCCCGAAAACGAGGAGGCAATTTATATTAAAGCGGGCGCGCGCCCGATAGTGGCGGGAATTTGTGAGGATGGCTACTGCGTTTCAAGCGAGCTTTTTGCAATCGTTCCTTATTCAAATAAGTATTTTCTTATTGAGGACGGCGAGCTTGCAAAAATCACATATGAAAAGGCAACGGTTTATGACTCCAGGCTCAGAAAAATCAAAAAGCCGTTATACAACTCGTTCGGGTATGACGCGCCGCTTGAAGGATATATGCTTTCGGATTCGCTTTCGTCGCTTCCGTTTGCGGTCAGGGATACGGTAAGCTCATTTACAAAAAACGGAGCGCTGAGCTTTGACCCGCTTAAAATCAGCAAGCGAACTATTTCAAAAATTGACAGAATTATTATTACGGGGAGCGGCGAAAGCTTCAGAGCAGGGGCGCTTGCGGCTTACTGTCTTGAGGCGCTGACAGATATTCCGTCGGCTGCAATTCCTGCTTCCGAGCTTAAAAGCTCAGGCGTGTTCTTTGACAGAAATACGTTGCTTATTGCCGTATCCGCGGGAGGAGAAAGCAGAGATACTGTTGACTGCGTTCGCCGCGCAGAGCGCTTTCAGGCGTTAACTCTCGGCGTTACCTCCGGCAGCCTTTCAACGCTTGAAAGGGAGTGTAAAAGAGTTATTAAAGCGAGGGTGAAAAAAACTGACAGCCCGCTTCACAGATATATTTCAGCCGCGCTTTCGCTTTTGTTGTTTGCGCTTATGCTCGGCAATAAAAACGAGATTTTAAGCGATATGTACTTAAGCGTTGCGGTTAAGCTTGCCGAGCTTCTTCCCGGCAAGGTTTTGTCTGCCTCAAAAACAAATCAGAACACCTATCCCTGCGCTCAGAAGCTGCTTGCAGCCGAAAGCGTCTATGCCTCGGGCACAGGTGCGGATTACCTTATCAGTATGGAGGCGGCTGCGCTTATCAGGCAGGAGCTAAGGGTCAATGCCTCAGCCCTTCCGCTGTCCGAGCTTTCAAACGAGGGGGAGGCGCTTCTTAATGGCAGCCTTGTTGCAGCGTTTATAACAAACAGGGAAACGCTTGGCTCAGCGCTTTATTATTTGAGGCGCTGCAGCTCGCTCGGCGCGGAGCTTATTATATTTACAACTGCGGATATAGAAAACGAAATAAGCGGCTTTGAAAGCGTTATTTCCGTAACGGACAGCCTGCCCGTTTTCGATACGCTGGTTGCGCTGAGCGCCCTTTCAAAAACGCTTGATACGGCTAAGGCAATTCTTGCAAAGGAGGAGGAACAGCAGGCGGGATAATAAATTTGAATAAAGCTTCACAAAAAGCATATTGACACCGTGTCAGAATAGTTGTATAATACAATTACTGACACCGTGTCAATTTTAATTTTGAGGTGATAATTATGCCCAGAGGCTCAGCTCAGCTGACTAATGCACGCAGGGAGGAAATAATAGGCGCCTGCAAGGAACTATACAAAACAATGAGCTTTAAGGAGATAACGATTAAGGAAATCGCCTCCTATACCTCCTTCACCCGTCCTTCAATTTACAATTATTTTGAAACCAAGGAGGAAATATTCCTCGCCATTCTGCAAAAGGAATATGAGCTCTGGGTTGAGGAGCTGGAACGCGTAACGCGAGAAAATGAAGCGCTGACAAAACAGCAAGTTGCAAAGGCGCTTGCTTCCTCGCTTGAAAACAGAGCGCTGCTTTTAAAGCTTATGAGCATGAATCATTACGATATGGAAGCTAACAGCAGGATGGAAAGCCTCGTTGAATTCAAAAAGGCGTACGGCGCGTCACTGACCGCGGTTGAGGCGTTGCTGAGAAAATTCTGCAGCGATGTTGACAGTAATGAGTTCATCTTTAACTTTTTCCCGTTTATTTACGGCATTTATCCCTATGCCGTAGTAACTGACAAACAAAAGGAAGCAATGGAAAAGGCAGAGATATTTTTTGAATATCACTCAATTTACGGGCTTGCATATAACTGCGCGCTTAAGCTTCTTACAAAATAAGGAGGTTTCATATGAATTATACCAAACTCGGAAATTCGGATTTAACCGTTTCAAGAATATGTATGGGCTGTATGGGCTTCGGCGACAGCGGACGCGGCCAGCACTCCTGGACTCTTGATGAAGCGCACTCCCGTGAAATTATCAAACGCGGTCTTGACCTCGGAGTTAATTTTTACGATACCGCAATCGCTTATCAGAGCGGCACGAGCGAGCAGTTTGTCGGCAGAGCGCTACGCGATTTTGCAAAGCGTGACGAGGTTGTTGTGGCAACAAAATTTCTTCCGCGAACTACCGAAGAAATTGAAAACGGAGTAAGCGGGCAGAGGCACATTGAAAATATGCTCAACACAAGCCTTAAAAATCTCGGTATGGATTACATTGATTTGTATATCTATCATATGTGGGATTGGAATACGCCGATTGAGGACATCCTCGAAGGGCTAAACAATATAGTAAAAGCAGGAAAGGCAAGATATATCGGCATTTCAAACTGCTTTGCCTGGCAGCTTGCAAAGGCAAACGCAATCGCCGAAAGAGAGGGCTTTGCAAAATTCGTTTCAGTTCAGGGGCATTATAACCTGATATTCCGCGAGGAGGAACGCGAAATGGTGCCTTACTGCCGCGAAGAAAATATTGCGCTCACTCCTTACAGCGCGCTTGCAAGCGGAAGGCTGTCAAGGCTGCCCGGGGCAAATGAAACAAAGCGCGCCGAGGAGGATACCTACGCGAAATTTAAATACGCCGCAACTGAGGATGTTGACAATATCATCATAAGCAGGGTTGCAGAGCTTGCCGAAAAGCACGGAGTCACTATGACGGAAATCTCGCTTGCGTGGCTGCTGACAAAAGTTACGGCGCCCGTAGTCGGCGCAACTAAAATGCACCATATTGAAGGCGCGGCAAGGGCGGTTGAGCTTGAGCTTACCGATGAGGAAACGGCTTATCTTGAGGAGATGTACGTTCCTCACGCTCTTGCAGGAGTTATGGCGCAGAACAAGCCCGCAAACGCTAATGAAAAACACGTCTGGTCAACAGGCGACCAAAAAATAGGAGGGAAAAATAATGAGTAAAAAAATCGTTCAGACAGCAGGAAGAGACCAGCTCGGAGATTTTGCGCCGAGCTTCGCGCACCTTAACGACGACGTTCTTTTCGGCGAGGTGTGGAATGAGCCTGCGCTTGATGTTAAAACAAAGTGCATTGTTACCGTTGTATCCTTAATGGCAAGCGGAATAACCGACAGCTCTCTCAAATATCACCTGATGAACGCAAAAAATAACGGCGTTACAAAAGAGGAAATCGCTGCAATTATTACGCATTGCACAATGTACACGGGCTGGCCTAAGGGCTGGGCAGTATTCCGCCTTGCAAAAGAGGTCTGGGATGAAGATAGCAACGCGTTATCTGACAAAGAAAGATTCCAGAGTGAAATTATGTTCCCTATCGGCGAGCCTAATCCTTACGGACAGTTTTTCAGCGGCAACAGCTATCTCGCTCCCGTTTCAACAAAGCAGATTTCAATTTTCAACGTAACCTTCGAGCCCGGCTGCATAAACAACTGGCATATTCACCACGCAAAAAGCGGCGGCGGCCAGATGCTTATCTGCGTTGGCGGACGCGGCTACTATCAGGAATGGGGCAAGGAAGCAGTTGAAATGACAGAGGGCACGGTTATCAACATACCCGCCGAGGTCAAGCATTGGCACGGCGCGGCAAAGGACTCCTGGTTTGCTCACCTTGCAATTGAAATTGAAGGCGAGGAAGCGAGCAACGAATGGCTCGAGAGCGTTGACAGAAACGAATACGGTAAACTGAAATAGTATCGGAGGACAGACTATGAAAACTAAAGTTACAGCCTTACTTTTAACTGTTCTGCTTGTGCTTTCGCTTACCGCCTGCAAGGCGGCTTCGCCTGAGCAGACAACGGCTCCGCAAACCGAAGCGCAAACCGAAGCAGCCGTTTCCGAGAAGCAGACGGAAGCTGAAACTAAGGAAGCTGAAACTAACGCAGGCAAGGTGCTTGTTGTATATTTTTCAGCAACGGGAACAACAAAGGGCGTTGCAGAGAAAATTGCAAAAATTACGAACGCCGACATATACGAAATCAAGGCCGCTCAGGAATATTCAAGCGCAGACCTTGACTGGAACGACAGCTCAAGCCGCTCAACAAAGGAGCAAAACGATAAATCAGCCCGCCCCGAAATTGCAAGCGAAAAGCTTTCTCTTGACGGCTATACAACTATCTATATAGGCTATCCTATCTGGTGGGGCGAGGAGCCGCGCATTATGGATACCTTCGTTGAAAGCTATAATTTTGACGGCATAACGATGATTCCGTTTTGCACCTCAAGCAGCAGCGGCATCGGCAGAAGCGGCAAAAACCTTGAAGAAAACGCCAAGAGCGGAAAATGGCTTGACGGCGAGCGTTTCGGCGGTAACGCAACGGAAGCTGATATTCAGTCCCGGATTGAAGCCATAAAATAAAAGCGGAGAATTAAAATGCAGGTAAAACAGAAAAATACTATAAAAAGAATAGTTGATGTATTTCTGACAGTTGTTCTGCTTTGCCTTATGGCGTATCAGGTGACGGGCGAAGCGCTTCACGAATGGCTCGGTATCGGAATGACCGCGCTTGTCATCGTTCATCAGATACTGAACGCAAAATGGTACGGCGCGCTGCTTAAGGGAAAATATAACGCTCTGCGCATACTGAAAACAGCGGTAAACCTTCTTCTTTTGCTGAGCTTTGCCGTAACCGCCCTTTGCGGTATAGCAATGAGCGGTCACGCGGTGCCGTTTCTGTACGGTATGCTGCCCGTATCCTTCGCAAGGCAGTTTCATCTCTCGCTGTCGCACTGGTCTTTCGTGCTGATGGGGCTTCACCTCGGAATTCATATCCCCGTTATGACGGCAAAGACGGCTGACAAAAAGCGAAGTATAATGATGGCGGCGCTTGGCATAATTGCCGCTACAGGGCTTTTCTTCTTCCTGAAAAACGGAATATATAACTATCTGTTTTTCAGAGTACCGTTTGCATTTTTCGATTTCGAAAAAGCAGCGGCGCTCGTATTTCTTGAAAACATTTTAATTCTGCTGTTTTTCGCATTTACCGGAACGGTTTTGGCTTCAGTATTTAAAAACAAAAAAACAAAAAAGGAGTAATAATATGAGCAAAAAATTAGTAGCTTATTTTTCAGCAAGCGGAACTACCGCTGCAAAAGCAAAGGCACTTGCCGAGGCGGCAGGAGCAGATTTATACGAAATCAAGCCCGAAAAGGCATATACAAAATCGGACCTTAACTGGATGAATCCTCTTTCGCGCAGCAGCAAGGAAATGAAAAAGGGCATCAAGCCCGCCCTTGCGGATACAAATGCAGAGATTGAAAGCTACGATGTTATTTTCGTCGGCTTCCCGATTTGGTGGTACGTTGCGCCGACGATTATTAACAGCTTCCTTGAAGCATACGATTTCAGCGGCAAGAGTGTCGTTCTCTTCGCAACCTCGGGCGGAAGCGGCTTCGGCAAGGCTGTTCAGAGCCTGCATGAAAGCGCGCCCGGCGCTCAGATTGTTGAGGGCAGACTTTTAAACGGCGCCGTTTCAACAGAAGAGCTCAAGGCATTCGCTGAAAAATTTTAGGAGGAAAATATGATTTATAACGAAGCGTTTACCCTTTCAAACGGAGTTAAAATCCCCGCGCTCGGCCTCGGCACGTGGCTGATGAACGATAACGAAGCAGCTCAGGCGGTAAGAGACGCGGTCAGCCTCGGCTACCGCCATATTGACACAGCGCAGGCATATGAAAACGAAAGGGGAGTCGGCGAGGGAATCCGCACCTGCAAAGTTAAAAGAGAGGACTTGTTTATAACAACAAAGGTTGCCGCTGAATGTAAGAGCTATGAAACCGCGGCAGCTTCAATTGAAGGCTCGCTCAGCGCCCTCGGTGTTGATTACATTGATTTGATGATAATTCACTCGCCTCAGCCCTGGATGGAGGTTAATCAGTCCGACAACCGTTATTACAAAGAAAACCTCGAGGCGTGGAGAGCGCTTGAGGATGCGTATAAAGCGGGAAAAATAAAGGCAATCGGCGTTTCAAATTTCCTTGTGGACGACCTTAAGAACATTATAAATAACTGCGAAATCAAGCCTATGGTAAATCAGATTCTCTGCCATATCAGCAACACACCGCTTGAGCTTATTGGTTTTTGTAAGGAAAACGGAATTCAGCTTGAGGCTTACAGCCCCGTTGCTCACGGCGCAGTGCTCGGCAATGAAAAAATCAAGGCTGTTGCCGACAAATACGGAGTGTCAATTCCTCAGCTCTGCCTTAAATATGACCTCCAGCTCGGTATGGTTGTTATCCCTAAAACGGCTAACCCCGCCCATATGGAAAGCAATGCAGACCTTGATTTTACTATCAGCAGCGACGATATGGAAATGCTTAAAAACATCGAGCATATCAGGGATTACGGCGCGCACAGCTTCTTCCCCGTATTCGGCGGAAAATTATAATAAACTCAAAAAGCACAGCCGAAACAGGCTGTGCTTTTAACTTTTGAGCGCTCGCCGTGCAAAAAAATAACACCCCTGCTTTTTGCAAGGGTGCTTGTAAATTGAAATAATTATCTCTTTGAGAACTGTCGGAGCGTTAAGAAAACAGTCCGGTGGACTGTTTTTAGCTTCGACCGCAGGAGCTAAGCTCCGAGGACCCGCAGCGGACGCTCCGCTGATAAAAGAGAAAAGCGTTTCCAAAACGGAAACGCTGTAATAACAAATTATCTCTTTGAGAACTGCGGTGCACGGCGAGCGCCTTTGAGACCGTATTTCTTTCTTTCCTTCATTCTCGGGTCACGAGTGAGGAAGCCTGCCTTCTTAAGAGC
>CAMOWP010000043.1 GCA_946628455.1 uncultured Clostridia bacterium
TCTTGCAAAGTAGTCTGCGCGCCTGTGGTACTTATTATTTTCAATCTGCCTTTCAGCCTGGAGCTTGCCTATTTTCCTGCTTACAGGGGTAAAGACTGCAGCAACGCCAATAATAATCAGCAGGCAGACGGGGTCAATCGCAAGGATAATTGAGGCAATGGTTATTAGGGATACAACCTCGCCGATATACCTCTGAATCAGAAACAGGATATGCGAAACGCTTTCGCCCGAGCCCTGAATTACAAGGATAAAATTGTTGTAAAAATCGGGGTCGTCGTACGATGAAAGGTCAAGGCTCTTTGCCTTTTCATACATCATTTTTGAGAGCCCCGCAGTCATTTTCTCGCGCTGGATACCGAAGAAGAATTCGCGGTAAAGCCAGTTCCCCACCTCGGTCAGAACGAGGATAAGCGCAATGAGGATTACGGCGACTACGATTTTTTTGGTGTCGTCTCCGCTTGCGATAACGTCAATAACATACTTAACGCCGATAACCGAGATAACCCTGGTAGGAAGGCGCATAAGCACGCCCCAGAAGCATTCGCCGATAACGAGCAACGGAGAAAACTTGAAGATAAGGCGAATAAAGAACATTACGTTTGAGAAAATCGAGTGAGTCGGCTTATCTGCTCTGTAATCATGCATAGTCGCTCACCTCGCTTTCTTCATCGCGGTAACGCGAAGCCTGAAGCTCAAACATTTTTGCATAGTCTTTTCCCGCCTGCATAAGCTCGGTGTGCGTTCCGCTTTCAAGCACCCTGCCATTTCCGAGCACGATAATCTTATCGCTCAGAACGGCGGAAGAGAGGCGGTGAGAAATATAGATAACCGTTTTGTTTTCGGTTGCCGTAATTAAGTTTTCATACATATTATACTCCGCAATCGGGTCAAGCGCGGAGGACGGCTCGTCGAGAATCGCAATGTCAAAATTCTTTGCAAACATTCTTGCAACGGCGGTTTTCTGAGTTTCGCCGCCTGAAAGCCCTGCGCCGTTTTCGTCAAATTCCCTTGTCAGAACGGTGTCCCCGCCGTCGGGAAGGGTCTGAATTTTTTTCCACGCGCCGCTCTGCTTAAGCGCTTTTTCGGCAAGGAGCCTCTCCTCGGTGTCAGGCTCGTGGCAGATGACGTTTTCATAAACGGAAAGCGCAAAGGTTTTGTAATCCTGAAATACGGTTGCGAAACGCCTTCTCAGGCTGTCGGTTTTATACTCCTTAATGCTTTTTCCGTTATAGATGATTTCGCCCTCGGTTACATCGTAAAAGCGGAGCATAAGCTTGACAAGAGTGGTTTTGCCTGCGCCGTTAACGCCGACGAGAGCAACGGTCTCTCCCCTGTTGATTTTAAAGCTGACATTTTTTATTGAATAATCCTCGGCGCTCGGATATTTGAACGAAACGTTTTTAAATTCGAGGCTCTCGAATTCTCCCGCTTCCTCGGTGCCGCTTTTGATTTTGCTTTCATAGTCGAAGAAATCGTGAAGATTCTGAAAATAGAGCGCCATATTGGTAAGCTCTGCGAGGGAATCGGCAATGCCCGTTGTTGTCTGCCGGACTGAATTTATGGAAGCAAGCACAACGGAAAAGCCCGAAATATCAAGCCCTTTATCCTTAATGAACTGATAGGAAGCGAAGGAATACGTTCCGACAATCGGGATGAACTCGCCGAAAAACGAGCCTATCATACTGTAGATAAACAGCTTCATTCCGTACTTTTTGATTATTCTTATGTTGTCCTGAACTGCGCGATTAAAGCGGTTTATAACGACGCCGAAGATATTCGAGGTACGCATATCCTTTGAAAAATCCTTGAGGAAAACTGTGCGCTGTGAATACGCCTTGACTCTCTGGTTTGTTGTCATAGATAAATCGCGCTTATAAAGGAGCTTGCTTTTGATGATTTCAACGGCGAAAACTATGCCGACGGGAGCAAGGAAAATAAGATAAACGGGGTCAATAGTTGTTACGATTCCGATAACAAGCACAAGCGAAATAATATTACCGAGCAGCATTGACATATCAATGATAAACGACATAAAAATGCTGTGTGTAAGAATTTCGGTTGCGCGCTGATATGCATCGTAAAATGCAGGGTCCTCATAACATTCAACGTCAACTGAGCAAGCCTTTTCAAAAATGCGGTTATTAAGCCCTTTATAAACCTTTTTCCAACCTATGTTCTGGGCATAATCGCTGGCGATAATTATGATTTCATAAACGAGCCCCACGCCTAAAAAGAGCAGCAGAACCCTGAGGAAATACTCAAAGGTCATATTGCCCTGAATTATATTTAAAAGCACCTTCAAAAACAGAACGCCCTGAAAAAACAGCGAGAAAACCTGTGTTGACACCTGCGCAATAATTGCGGCAGGGAGCAGAGTTTTATCCGCTTTGAAGAGAATTTTCATTGCATATATTACGTTTTTGAAAACGGGAACCTTTATATCCTCATGGAGCGGAGTCCAGCGTCGCGGCATAATTCACCTCCGAACTAAAGTTAGTGATTATTCTAACACAAAAAATATTATTTGTAAATAAAAAACGGGAGGGCAAAAGCCATCCCGTTTAAATACTATAATTCATTAATCTGCCGCACTATATCCTCCATATTTTCCTCGAGGATACGCGCCGCTTCATTTCAATCGTTTCCTTTGATTGCTTCTTCGGCAGCTTCAGCACCGTTTCTTGCAGCCTCACGCTTAGCAACGAGCTCAGCAAGCATTCTTGAATGTTCTGCGTCTGTCATAGCGAACTTTCTCATAGGAATTGCGGAAAGGAGCATACCTACTGCAACAGGAATTGAGATAAGGAAGAACATTGCGGCTGCATATTTACCGCCGTCAAGCTCATAGAAATGAGCGCCCTGAGCGAGCTTATAGTTGATGTTGTCAAGATTCTGGTCAGAGAACTTAACAATTGTGTAAACAAGGCCCTGGATAAGAGCTGCGATACCGCCCGAGAGCTTTGTGAGGAAGGACTGGCCTGAGAAGAATACGCCATCGGGACGGTAGCCCTTATGGTATTCCTCATAGTCAACACAGTCAGCAATCATAATTGACTGCATAACGTTGATGCCGCCCATTGAAGCGGAAGCAAGGGCGATGCAAACTGCAGTTACAGCAACGCCTGCCCAGCTGAGAAGGTTGCCCTTGAATAAGATATAAGCAACATAGATGAGCGCATAAGGAACAGCGCCTGCTACGGTGAAGAAATTATAAATCTTCTTGTTTTCAAACTTTTTAACAAAGTTAGGAGTTAAAGCCATTGCGGCAAACTGAGGAATAAATACGGCAAGGCCGATGATTCCGATTTTGATAATTCTCTGACCGCCGTCAAGATTGCCTACATTGTTGAAGGAGTTATCGGTATAGTAATAAAGCATAAGCGGCATAGCAAGAATCATAAGAAGCTGAAGCGGGCTTCTGAGAACGCCTGAGATAAGAATCTGGCGGAAAGGAAGGCATTTCCACATAATCTTGAAATTATCAATAATGCCTCTCTTGTCCTCAGCGTCTCCGGGAACACGCTCGCGCGTTACAAGACCTGCTATTTCAAAGAGAATAGTTGAAACTACAGTGATGATTACAACTGTTGCAATCCATGCAGCCTTTTTAGTATCGTTATTAGCCATCTGCTGTGTGTACTTAACGCCGTCTACCATTGCGTTATACTTACCCTCAAACATTCCCTTGAGGAAATCGGGGATAAAGCTTACAACAGTTCCGATACCGCCGACGCCTGCTGCCATACGCGCAAGGCCGATAATCTTTGCACGGTCGTTTTCATCCTCTGTCATAAGGGATGTGATACCCCAGAGCGGAATATCGCAAACCGTAAAGAGCATACCCCATATTATGTAGGAAGCGGCAGCCCACGCAATAATGAGAGCCTTGCTTGCGCCGGGGTTAGTATAAATTCCGTTAACGAAGCAGAGGATAGTCATTGCTCCGATAATTGCGGGGAAGAAAATAAGATAAGGTCTGCACTTACCCCATTTTGTATGAGTTCTGTCAACGATTGTACCCATCATAGGGTCGTTGAGTGCGTCCCAGATTCTTGCAGCAAAGATAATTGCGCTTACAACGCCTGCAGGAATATAGAGAACTGTGCCGAGGTATACGCTGACAAGACCTGCAGCGATAACCTGGTAAATCATATTCTGCCCGAACATACCTGTAAGATAGCCGAACAGCTCTTTTTTGGTATAGGTATTTTTAGTAGTTACTTCGTTTCCCATACATTTTCTCCTTTTCTTAGCGCCTGAAAACAGCACATATGATAAAACTATTTTAACAGAAAATGTCTATAATATCAAGAATTTTCTATGTAATTTATACAATATTTATAAAATAAATAAGGGCAGATAATTCCGCCCTTAATTTAAGAAAATTAATATTTGTTGTGCACCTCTTCTGCGAAGCAGAGGAAATCTTTAATTTTAATCTCTGTTCCGTCGTCAAGGATTGCGGTGCCCGTCATTCTGCCGAAAACCTGGTGCTGATCCGTAACGATGGCCTTGAGGTCGATTTTCGCGCTTCTGTCAATAATCGGGATGAAATCCATTTCAAACCTGCCGTCGGACGAGGTAATAGTCCACGGGTCGGTATAGTTTTCGCTGATATTGAACTTAACGTCGTCAAACTTATGAGCCTTGCCATTGTAGAAAATAGTGTTTTCGCTTGCGGCAGAGGTGTTGCCGAAGCCGTAGCCGATATTGAAGCCGAACGGAACGCCGTCAACCTGACCTGAACCTGAGCCCCAGTACCAATAATTATCGTATGTCCACACGCCGCGGCCCCAGTCAAGCCCGCCGAAATCGGTTTCGGGGTTGAGGTTATAGGTTATGCCGTCATACATAATTCTTCCGCTTGCGCGCATAGGATTGATTTTCTGGTTATAGTAAAACGCCTGAGGGTCCTCATCCCACGGAGTTGCAATAACCATTGATTCCTCGGGGATATCGAAAAGCTTGATGCAGCAGCGGATTCCCTTGCCGCCGTCAAAGCCCGGATAATCCATACGCAGAATTCTGTGGTCTCCCCTGTTGAGAAATTCAACAGCCATTTTACCGTTTCTGAAGGTTACGTCTCCCGTTACGGTTGATGAGGGCATTTTGAAGCTGCCGAGCGGGAACGGGGTTAAGATAGTTGCAGTTTTGTCAACAGCGTTATTGAGGTTAATGAATGTAATGCTGTTCATTCCGAGATAACCGAGGTCTGACACAGTCATACAAAACGCAAAGTTATGCTCGTTTGAGATTATGTAATAATAATCCCACTCTTTAATTCTGTAAGCAGGCTTTTTGATTGCCTTTCTGTCATAAATCTGAACGTACTTTCTGCTCCAGCCCGGCTCGATGAGCTTGCCGTCGCCATTGAGCAGTCTGTGCTCGGTTGTTACTTCGTGGTTTCTCAACTTAATCATCCTTTCATAATAATAAGATTTTTACAATTCTATTATTGCACATATGCTTTTATTTTTCAACAGAAAATTAATCTTCGCTCGTCATAAGGGAATATGCAAGCTCAGAAGCATTTGTCATTTCGTCAACGGTGGTGAATTCGTTTGTTGCGTGGCAGTTATTCATTGCGGTTGCAACAACTATTCCCTCAAGCCCGTGCTGACAGTAAACGTTATTATCCGAGCCGCCGAAGGTAGGATATGTTATTCCTTCAAGCGAGAGCTCGTTGCATATTCTCTTGAAGCGTTTTACAACGGAGGTATCGTCGGTAGTGTTAAACGCGCTTATCATTTTTTCATATTCAACCTTTGCCGTGCCGCCGATTTCCTCAGCAGCAGCGGTGCAGATTGAAATTACCTCCTGCATACGCTTTTCAGCCTTGCTTTCATCAAAGCCTCTGATTTCGCCTGTAATCTTGCAGTAAGGCGGAACGATGTTCGTTGCCTTGCCGCCTTCGATAATGCCCACATTGGCGGTTATTCCTTTTTCAACGTCGCCGCACGGAATAAGCGTTACAGCCTTAGCGGCAGCCTTGATTGCGTGAACGCCGTCCTTAGCGGCAAAGCCCGCGTGCGCCGCCTTGCCTATAAACTCTGCCGTGTAGGAATAAATAGCCGGGGCTGAGGAAGCGGCTGTTCCGACCTTTCCGTCCATATCAAAAACGTAAGCGTCCTTTGATTTGAGGCGGTCAAAATTAAAGAAGCTGACTCCGCCGCAGTGGCTCTCCTCGCAGATTGAGAAAACGAGCTCAAGCGGCCTGTGAGGGATGTTGTTTTCCTTAATAGTTTTCAGCGCCTCAAGGATTGAGGAAACGCCCGCAAGGTCGTCAGAGCCTAAAACCGTTGTTCCGTCAGAGGTGATTGTTCCGTCCCCGTGAACGACTGCCTTTTTGCCTTTTGCAGGCTCAACAGTGTCCATATGAGCTGAGAAAAGAATCGGCTCGGCGTTTATATCTCCGTCAATAAAAGCATAGAGATTTCCCGTTGTTCCGCCGATTTCGGCGCCTGCGTTATCCTCCTCGGCTTCAATTTTAAGGTCTGCTAAATATTTCTTAATGTATTCGCACACGAGCCTTTCATCAAGAGAAGGGCTGTCAAGAGCTACAAGCTCTTTAAATGTTTCAATGAGTCTTTTGCTGTTAATCATAATGTCTCCTAAATTACATAGTCGTAGGAATAGTTTTCTTTTTTCTGGTCAAGCACGTCCTGGAGTGTTATTGAATCGAGATACTCGTTAATAACCTTGCTCAGGCCGCGCCAGATAGGAAGGGTTGCGCAAAGCTCCGCTCTGTCGCAATTTACGGTGTCGCCCTCAAGACAGCTTACGGGGACGATGCTGCCCTCCGTAATTCTGAGAATATCGCCGATTGTGTACTCCTTCGGCTCCTTTGCAAGGCGGTAGCCGCCCTGGTAGCCTCTGTTTGTATGAAGAATATCGGGTCTGTTAAGGAGCGCGACAATCTGCTCAAGATATTTTTTTGAAATATCCTGACGGTTTGCGATATCCTTAAGCGAAACGTAGCCGTTTTCCTGATGCTCCGCAAGGTCAACGAGAAGCCTTAATGCGTATCTTCCCTTTGTTGAGATTTTCATATAATCAGTCCTTTTTATTGTTATATTAACAATATACCACTAAGTTGGTAGGTTTTCAAGTGTTTATGTAAAAAAACAGCGGGCGGATAATATCCGCCCTGCATATTATTTTTATTTTGCTTTTGTGCTTTTAGCCTTTGACCAGGAGGAGAGATAAATTGTGTTACCCTTTTTGTAATACGTTCTTATCCTGACGTAATACTTTTTCCTGGACTTAAGCTTTTTAATTGTATATGACGTTTTCTTAGCGCCTTTTACATTTACTGTTTTAACACCCTTTTTGAAATTGCTTGAGGTGCTGTACTCAATTCTGTAGCCCGTAACGTTTCCGCTGACAGCCTTCCACTTAACAACTATTGACTTTTTCTTGGCTGTGAGCTTTGAAATTGCTGATTTTTTAACCGTTATAACAGTGGTAGGAACAGTCGGCGTTGACGGGGTTGAAGGGTTGCTCGGCTTGGTAACGTTAAGATTTACGTTATAAGTTGCGGTGTAGTTGCCTTTACCCGTTATTGAAATTGTATAGCCCGTTGAGGTTTCCTTGACGGAGTCTGTATAATCAGTGCCTCTGACGAGCGTTTTATCGCCGTGCTTTACGGTGTAGCTGAGCGTTCCGTTGCTGAGCTTTATATTTTCGAGCTTTGCAACGGTGCCGATATTCAGCGGGTGGATGTAATAGGTCATTTCAATTCTGCCCGTACAGCCGCCGATACCTTCAATAACCGCCTTTGCCTCGCCTGCGTTTACGTTATTGCTGTATGATACTATCTTGTAATCAACGCCTTTTTCGAGTATGCTGTCAAGCCCGTTTGTTCCGCTCGGGATAACGGCGCTTCCTGTGTAATAATACACTCCCGTATCAAGCGCTTTACCGTCGAGCTTCTGCTTTGTGAGGTCAAATTTCTGATTAACCTGATAGCTGAAGGTTGTTGAGGTTCCGCCCTTTACAAGAGAGCTTGATGAAACGCCTGTAAGCGTTATCGTGCCTGAGCTGCCCCAGTTAAGGTTACCGTTTGCGGAGATTGTGTAATCGGTATCTGCGTAAACATTCAACCCGCTGATGTTGAGGCTGCCCGCGCCCTTTTTGTACATAGAGGCAACGGTGCTGACTCCCTCCCTTTGCCTTATCAGCTTGGGAAGATACTCGAAAAGCACCTCGTTGTGTGTGAGGTAAGATAAATCAGCCTTGCCGATTGAGAAGGAGAAAACATAGTCTCCGCAGTAGTTTCCGAAGAAGGAGATATCGCACCAATAGGTGCCCATATTCTTAAGCACCGCAGGAGTTGTTTCTTCGCTGTCTGTATAATAATTTACGTTAAAATCCCTGCCCTCAACAAGAGTGTTATCATAGCCGTCAACGAGGACGAGCTCAGGCTCAATAACGTTACCGGTGTAAGGAGAAACCTCCTGGATTTCGCGGATGCTGTAATTATCTTCCCTGTTGCTCATATCACGCGGAACGATTTTAAACGGAACGGTAACAGAGGAATTATCAGCGCCTACAATCATAAGGTCGTAGCTGTTTACAACCGTTCCCGAAACTGTTTCGCCGCCCTCGGGAGAGGCAACGTGATATTCGATATCGGGAATCATATACGGAAGAAGAACGTCGAATCTTGAATAGATTCCCGTATAGTCAAAGCCCTCAACCTCTTCCATAACAACATTGTGGTTTTCATCGACTGCGATGAGAAAGCTTTTTTCAAGGTCGGTATAGATATAGGCAATCTGCTCGCCCTTACCTACGCCGTAATCGGTAATACGCCTGATGATGTAGCCGTTTTTAGCTTCAAGAGTTGCATCAAGATAAGTTGCGGGGATTTCGTAATCCTCAACTGAACTGATGTTTTCGGGGGCATACCAGTCATAAAGCTGCTCCTTGACAAGGATTTTCTCGCTGAGTCCGAAATTCTTATAAGGCTGCTGGTGCTCAGCTTCGGATAAATATTTATTACCCGAGCCCTTAAGGAAATAATCATAGCTGTTCATATGAATTTCCTTGATTGAAACCTGCGAAGCGAAGGTTGTGTCAATCTGATACCATCTTGCGCCGTCAGCCTTAACGCCGTCGTCAAGATACACGAAATTCCATTCGTGAGGGTCAGTTTCCTTTCCGCTGCTTTCGGTGTTATCGCCGTCTACAATACGGCAAGGAATCCCGTTATACGTGCAGACAGCGTAGAAGAGCTTTGAATAGCCCTCGCAGACTGCGAGCCCCTGGTTTGCTTCGGTCTGAATTTTTTCTCCCGAAAGAACGGTTTCATAATCAAGCTTGTAATCCGCTTCGCTTTTTCCGTCCTTAAGAAGATTTCCGTAAATTGCGCCGTAAGCGGAGTGGGAAATTCTGTATCTGTCAGAATCAAGCGCAAACTTGTTATGGAACACGTCAAAATCATACGTTGCGTTTCTGACAACGAAATCATAGATTGTTTTAACCTTCTGATAATCGCTCATATTATCGTTAAGATACATTCTTGAAAACTGAGCGACGAAGCTCTGAACGGCTCTTTCCTCGGCAGCCGTTGAATAGTAGCCGAATTTGAATTCGATTTTGAATTCATACTCCGTTCCCGTTTCTTTCTGATGAGTTTTATAGCCGCTGTCAACAACAGCCGCGCTGTTGACGGAGTTATAAAGATAATCGCAGAGATACGGGTCGGGTGCGGCTGAATAATTATCCTTGAAGATATCAAAGAAAACGGTGTTATAAAGCACGTTTCCGAGGTCTCTTACGTTCTCGTTTTTATAATCGTCAACATATGATTCAAGAGTGGTTGTGAAGGTATAGCTTATATCCGTTTCCCTTTGCTTCATATGCTGCTGAAAATAGCTTATCATTGCCGCGTAATCAGAAGAGCTGTTATCCTCTGAAAGAGCGGAAAAGGGCATAGCCGAAAAGACGGTAAGAAGCATTACCGCCGAAAGAAATATTGAAATCAACTTTTTATGTGTTTTCACAGTGAATACCTCCACATAATCAGTCTCCCTCAGCATCATTATATAATTTTGTTATAAATTTGTCAATATAACAAAAATAATAAAGGGAGCGGAGCTCCCCTACGGTTTTGCGGACGAGCGATGCTCGTCCCTACGGTTTTTGCGGGACGTAGAGGGTGCGCCGTCCTCTACAATAATACGGCGTGATTACGCCAATTTTCTGCTGTTCACAAAATAAAGGGGAGCCGGGCTCCCCTCATTTATTATTCTTCATCATCAGTAAAATCAATTTTTGTTATTTCCTTTTCAAAGCCCTCGCCGTCTGACAGCCTGTGGCTTACGGTCGGCTCGTCATATTCAAGGAAATCAGTTACAACGCGCTTATTGAATTCGCGCTCGCGCTCGGCGTTGATGTTCTTCTTGCGGAAATAGTTATAATTAACAAGAAGCATTATAATTCCGATTCCCGCAACGATTCCGCCTATCATAATGTTATTATGAAGGACGTCCGAAACGCAGGTCTGAATTGCTTTGTTATACGGGTCAAATACAAGGAACTGATTTTTCTGAACGTACTGCATTTTTTCAACGAAAAGAGTTCCCGCCATAAGGATGTAGCCCGCCATTGTGAGCGACATTCCGAAATAGCTGTACTTTCTGTGCCTGCCCTTGTTTACAAGCTCTAAAACAACAACGCAGACGATAAGAAGCACAACAGAGCCGATAACGGTGTAAACGAAGAAATTACGCTGAATTGCCGCAAAGATTGCAACATTTGCCGTGCCGTTCTGGTTAACAGCCTTGCAGGCGGTTGCAACGGCAAGTGACGCATAGCGGCTGACCTCGTTACTCTTGAGCGATTTGCCGCCGTTTTTATTCTTATCTGCTATCGAGGCACTGTAAACGTTGTAAAGCTCGGTGTCCTCGGAAAAGTCAGTTCTGTAGCAATATTTAAGATTTTTAGTTACAGCCGAGGAGATAACGCTGAAATTATCCTCGTTAACTGCATTTACAAAAGCCTTTTTCGGCAGGCCTGTTGTTTTTGCAAGCTTTTTAACCTCGCCGTTAATTTCGGCTATAATCTCTGTTTTATTTTGGTCCAACCTGTCCTGAATAAATTTCTCATTGCTGAAATATCCTACGAAAAGCAGATTGACAACAGTTGAAACTATTGCAATTGCAAGGAGGATAGAAACAAGAGTACAGGATATTCTTTTAAAGAAATAAGCTATCATAGTTTATGCCTTCCTTGCAACATATAGTGTATAAAAGAATGAGTTTCCTAAATTTGAAAAATCGTTATACGGAACTGCCAGAACAAGCTGACCGTCAACAAGGTAATTCTTAAGCTCGTTTTCAGTTACGCCGGTTACCTTTTTTTCGATTTTATAATCGTAGGTATTGCCGGAATAGAATTTGAGGCTTACGTAATCGCCTTTTTCGGAATTGTAAAGCTTTGCGAACTGGCTGTAAACATCGTTTCCGATAATAACCATACTGCCGCCGTTCCAGGGCTCAGCAGAGCCGTTGATAGCGTAAACAGCCTTTTCGTTATTTGCTATATAAACAACGGGAGTTTCGCCGAGTTCAACGCTGCTGCAGCTTACAGTTCCGATATAATCGCCGCTTTTAAGCTCCCTGAAGCTGTTATACTCCTTAACGCTGAACTGAGACAAATCAACAGCAGCGGTTTCCTCCGTTGCTCTTGACTGACCGTCAGTTATAAGCGAAGGAACGTAAAGGTAAATTGCTCCGATAACTATGGCTGTAACAACCACGGGAACAATAATCGCCCTCTTAAAAAAATTAAATAACAGTGACGCCATTTTTCCACCATCCATTATTTCATTACTTTATTGCACAAGATAGTATTATATACTAACTTATCCTTATAATCAAGAGAAAATTTATTAACACATATACAGCGCTTACGGTGCGCAGATTATTACTTTTCGGGCTTGAGGGTTACAACCTCGTAGTAGCAGTGAGAATCCGTTCTGAACGGCACTCTCCAGCCGCAGGCGCCTGCGCTTACGTTCATAACGGCGTCGCCCTCGTAAAAATCTCCGTAAGCGTAGCCGATAACGGAATAAAGCATTTTGAGCGGGAAGAGCTGGCCTGCGTGGGTGTGACCCGAAAGCTGCAAATCAGTTCCCGTTTTAAGGTTTTCCTTAAATTCAAACGGCTGATGGTCGGCAACAACGAGATACTTTTCGGGAGATGGATTTTTAAGCTCATCGACGGCTTTTCTTTCACCGCCCTCGCTTATATCCTCTCTTCCGAGGAGGATAAGGTCGTCTCCGAGGTCTGCATATTCGTCCTTAAGAACTATAACGCCGCTGTCCTTAATTGCCTTTTC
>CAMOWP010000044.1 GCA_946628455.1 uncultured Clostridia bacterium
CAAAATTAGTTAAAACGAGATTTGTTTTAGTGTTTCTTGCGTAATACTTTAAATCATCGCCAACCGGCACGCTCTCCGTTCTGTAGCCGTCCTCAAAGTGGTCAAAATACATCTTTTCCTTCAGGAAGCTTTCAAACATTGCATCAAGCTTTTTCTTTGCTGTTTCTTCCGAATCGTAAAGATGAAGCTCGTTTTCAGTATTATCCCAGAAGGAGACATTGAAATATATATCAATATCTTTATAGACGAAAGTGACGGGTCCACAGCTGAAATTGTTGTCAATCGACTCAACATCAACAGCCGTTGTTGATTCGGCTTCTTCGCCGTCTCGGCTGTACTCTTCGTCTTCTGCGGCTTCTGCTTCTTCCTGAAGCTCTTTGATATTATTATCATACTCGCTCTTTGATTTTTTGAATTCAGTTAAGATTTCAGAGAGCTTTTCGTCCTTCTGCGCTCTGAGGGCTTTTTCAATTTCCTTTTCATCCCTCATATAAAGGTTATTGGTTATATAAATAATATCGCTCTGAAGGTCTCCCGTTACCTCTCTGCTCTCGGAAAGGTTATCGCTGATAGCCTTCCCTTCAAGGATGTCCTCAAACTTATGGGTATAAATGCCCGTTTCGGCAATTCTGAAAGCGAAGAACGCCGAGCCCGCCATCATTACAATTGAAAGGATAACGGCAAGGGCGCGGAAAATGAATTTAGTATTTTTGAATTTTGTAGCCAAGACCATACACCACCTTTAAATATTTCGGTTCTTTCGGGTTGATTTCGATTTTTTCGCGGATGTTGCGGATATGTACGGTTACTGTTTTTTCGATTCCGAAGGAGGCCTCGTTCCAGACCGCCTCGTAAATCTGTGAGGATGAGAGAACTGCGTTCATATTCTTCATAAGATATTCAAGGATTTTGTATTCAATCGCCGTAAGGTGAACGTCCTCGCCGTCAACGGTTACGTTCTTCGTTTTTGTGTCGAGAACGAGCCCGCCCGTTACAAGCTGGGAATCGGTGATTACCATTGAGCCGAGCGTTGAATAGCGCCTGAGCTGGCTCTTGACTCTTGCCATCAGTTCAAGCGGGTTAAAGGGCTTTGTTACGTAATCGTCAGCGCCGAAGGAAAGCCCCGTAATTTTATCCGTATCCTCGCTTTTGGCAGATAAAAGGATAATCGGGAAATTGTAGCTCTCCCTGATTTTCAGCGTTGCTTCAAGCCCGTCAAGCTCAGGCATCATAATATCAAGGATAAGGCAATGAATTTCCTCCTCCTTAATGATATCAAGCGCCTCGCGGCCGTTTGCGGCTGTGAGCACCCTGTAACCCTCCTGATTGAGGTATATCTTAATTGAATTTAAAATTGCAGAATCATCGTCTGCCACTAAAACAGTATACATATCCGTTCCCTCCATGGCTACACTATACTAAACAATATTACAACATAAATGAAAGGAAAAGTAAAGAAAAAAGAAAGATTGGTTTGCGGGTTGCGAGTTGCGAGTTGAGCGTGAGCAAAGCTCACCCTTAATTCTCAATTTTCCATTAAAGAAAGGAGAGCCTCAGCTCTCCTTGTCGGTTTCTTCTTCGTCTTCCTTTTTCGGTGCTGTTTCGGCTGTGCCGTAAAGCTTGATATCCTTTCTCGCCTTGCTTTCGTCAGGGTCGTTAATAATGATATCATATAGGAATTTATAATTAGTCAGCTTAAAATTGGGGTAACGCTTTTTGAAGCGTACAACAACGGGGTTCTGCTTGATGATTTTTTTATAAGCGTCGCTCTCGCGCATTGTCTTTTTAAGCTGTTCAAGCTGCTCCGTTGTTAAATCAACGCCCTTCTGAGCGCCCTCAACTGCGGTTGCCTGAAAATTCCTGATTGTTCTCACCGCGCCCTTAAGGTCAACAACGGTTGTTGAAAAATCAACAATAACTATTGAATACAAAACAAAACAGGTTATGTAAAGCGCAGGCTTTGGAATAACGCCGATAAGCTTATACATTGCAGGAAGAAGCAGTTTCATAATTACAACAACGCCCGCCGCAAAGATTAAAAGGCCGTTTAAATAAATTCTTCCGTTTAAATTAAACTTTCTTCCCGAATAATCCCACCACATTGCGTGGAAGAATTTTTCCATTGCAAAGTGAGTGAAATATTCAAGCAGGCCCGACATAAAAAAGCCGACGATAAAAATAACAAAAACGTTATCCGCCCATTTGAAATGCTCAATAAGCTTACCTATAGTTACGTCGCACATAACGGCGGCAACGCCGTAAATCGGGCACACGGGGCCGAAAAGAAAGCCTCTTTTAACCGCCTGCTTATCCCTGACGAGATACAGCACTGTTTCCATAACCCAGCCGCCTACGCTGAAAACAATGAAAATGAAGAAGAGCTGGCAGATTCTGTCAATTATAGCAATCATCCGTTAACCCTCCTGTCAATCTCATTATAAACAGGAACGAAGCTTTTTGAATGAGTTATATAATCCTCAAGCGCACAGCGTTTATCGCAGAGGGTTAAAATCCACGCGCCCTTTGATTTCGGGAGCTCAACGCAGGTCGGAAACATATGAGATAAAATCATATTCTGCTGATAATCGCTCATTTTTCCGAAATGCTTGTTAATATTCTTAACGGCTTCCTTGGGGTGATACCATATATGATATTCCTCGTGCTTTTCGGTATACCACTGATAAAGGTAAAAATCGTGAAGGAGCGCGGCTCTTACAATCTCTCTTGTGTTGATTATTTCAAGCGCCTCGCACATTTTCATAACTCTGTAGGAAACGTAAACGGAGTGAAAGTGGGTGTTTGTATCCTGATGATGCCTGTACTGCTTCATACCGTTTACATATTCATTGCCGAGCAAATCCCCTGTTAGTTTTATATATTCGTCGATATACTTTTTCTCTTTTTCCTTATCCATAACCTTATCCTTAAAAAGAAATAACAGCTTAAGTATACAGTGTTACAGGGCGGTTGTAAACAAAAAATTTTAAAAATTTAAATAATCTTTAGATTTTACAGCCCGAAGGAAACTGAAATAGCGTCATTGACCTTGCTCATATCGTTTATATCAAGCGCGCCCATTTTTTCCTTAAGCCGCGTTTTATCAATTGTTCTCACCTGCTCAAGAAGAACGACACTGTTTTTTGAAAGCCCGCATTTTGCGGCGTTAACCTCAATATGGGTAGGGAGCTTATTCTTTTCCATTCTGCTTGTTATCGCAGCCGCTATAACGGTTGGCGAAAACCTGTTGCCAACATCGTTTTGAACAATAAGAACGGGGCGTACTCCTCCCTGCTCGCTGCCGACTACGGGGCTTAAATCGGCGTAATAAATCTCGCCGCGTCTGATATTCATATAATCACCTTTGATGTTTATTCTGTTATTATTTTTGCCGGAAGCTGTAAAAAATAAACATACTATTTTATTATATGAACGCAAAAGAAAAAGGCGATTTCAGAGTGCTTATTTTATTATTCCGTATTTGATTTTCATTTTGAGTATTCTTCTTACGCTGTCGTTAACCTGCTCCTTTTTAATTCTTCCGCTTTTTAATGCCTTATAAATCGCGTCGCGGGAGGTTTTTCCGTAAGGAGTGCAGAGCATATCATTTCCCGCTAAAACTGCAAGGACAGCCGCTTCGCCGTTATTGCTGACCTTTTTCGTAACGCCCGACATACCAAGCGCGTCGGTAATAATTACGCCCTCAAAACCCATATTTTTTCTCAGATACTTATGAACCTTCTTAGAAAGGGAGGCGGTGTTCTTTTTATCAATACAGCTTACAATATCATGGTTTACAAGAATCATCGGCGCGCCGTTTTTAATACCCGCTGCAAACGGTTTTAAATCTCTTCCTTCAAAGGTTTCAAGACTTCTTGTATCCTTGATAACATATGTATGAGTATTACCGTTTCCGCCGTAACCCGGGAAATGCTTCATAATGCTTACGAGATTATCCTCGTTATACGCATTAACCGTACACTTAACAAACTTACTTACCTTCTTATAGTTTGTTGAAAAAGAACGGTTGTAGATATAGTTACCCTTTTTATATGCAACGTCGGCAACGGGAGCAAAGTTGGTATTAATACCGAGCGATTTCAAAAGCTTTGCACGCTCGTGTGCGTCCTTTTCAACCGCGGCATATCCGCCGTTTTTATAGACGTCCTTAGGCGCTTTAAACGGAGTTTTGCGGTACTGTTTAAACTTGGAGACGCGGACAACGGTTCCTCCCTCCTCGTCAACGCCGATAAGGAGGTTTACCTTTGAAACACTCTGCCAGTCTTTAATAACTCGTTTAACGTTCTTTTTATTGTTATTTTTAAAGAAGTCGGCAAAGAGGAGATATCCGCCGTACTGATATTTTTCCTGCTCGGCCTTTGCTTTTCCGATAGGAGCGAAAACGTAGAGCATCTGGGCTACTCTTTGCTTATAGGTCATACCCTTAAGTATTTCCTCAACCCTTGCGTCTATTTCCTCCTCGGTCATTTCTCTTTTAGCGTATGCAACAGAGGTGCTGACAAAAACAAGGGTAATCGCAAGCACAAGGCTGATTATTATTCTTAAATACTTTTTCATAATAAATCACCATTATTAATAAGGGCGAACACAGTCCGCCCTTTTATTTCACAATTATTTTACAACTATCTTAACGGTTACGGTTTTTGAAGCGGCATTGTACTGCTCGTTTCCTGCTGCGGAAACCTTGATTTTCACATTATATGTGCCTTTTTTCAAGCCCTTCTTAACGGTAATTTTACCCGTTTTCTTGTTAACGGAAATCTTAGCGTTACCCTTAACCTTTTTAAATGTAAGCTTACCCTTTGCTTTAGAAATTGATATTGCGTTTTTACGTGCAACGGCAATATTCTTTTTCTTTAATAATTTGAATTTGAGAGATAATCTCTTAGCCTTAACTACAATCGGGTTTTTCTTTTTGGGAAGTTTCGGTATAACTTCGGTTTTTGTGCGTCCGCAGGAGGTGCAGGTGTAGGTTTTAACGCCTGCTGCCGTATATGACGCAGGAGTTGTTACAACGCCGTTGTCCCAGGTATGTCCCGCGGGGTTGTTACACTCAATTACTGCCACCTTAACGGTAACGCTATGTTGTTTATAACCAACAAAATAGTAATTATCGGTATTTTTTAACCACTTATCATTAGAGTATTTTGAAGTGTAAAGCTCGTTATTGTCGGGAAGCTCGTTATCGCTTTCATCATAAAAGCTGTCGTTGTAGTTTACTTCACGGTAAGTATAAACAGTTACCGTTCCGTCCCCTGCCGTTACCTTAAGAACGTCGCCGTTCTCAAAGGAGGGAGCATAATAACTGTAAAACTGATTTCCTTCTTCGTCTGTTCTCCATTCGCCGCCCATATTTTCTACAACAAATTTTTCTCTTGCGGGAATAAACTCAATCGACTTAACGGGGTTAACGCGTACCTCTACCGGTACCTGACAGCTCTTTCCGTCATAAGAAACGGTAAAGAAATTATTGGTACCGATTGTAAAGTGGTTATTGATTTGGTCGTCATCCATTTCAACATCGCTGTCATTAATAATATCGCCGTCAGCGGAAACAAAAGACCAGCTGTCTTTAGCTTCATCATAGGTTGCAACATAGTCCGTCCTGTTATCATCGTTGTCAATTACGGTTAAAACATCGCCCATGCCCTTTGTGATACAGTAATAGTAGAAATACTGCTTGCCGTCTCCGTCAGTTTGCCACGAGCCGTCTCCGTCGGTTTCGTAGTAACAAACAATCGGATCGTCGGGGATGTACTCAATAGCCTTAACCGACGTCGGCGCAGCATACGCGTTAAGCGGCATTACAGAAATCAGCAGAAACAGTGCCGATAAAAATGCTGTGATTCTTTTCATAAATTTCTCTCCTTTTTAATCAATAAATATTTGGGTAAATGTTGATTATATAATACCATACACTATATGTTAAGTCAACTGAAAATGCCGCACGGATGAACCGTACGGCATAAGTAAGCATTTTCAATCAGTCAATTTTCGGAAGCTTTGCTGCGTATTTTGCAAGCTCCTCGTCAGTCGGGATATAATCGTCCATTTCGCCGTTGTGGAACTTTTCGTATGCTACCATATCGAAATAGCCTGTTCCCGTTAAGCCGAATACGATTGTTTTCTCCTCGCCCGTTTCCTTGCACCTGAGTGCCTCGTCGATTGCAACCTTGATTGCGTGCGAGCTTTCGGGAGCGGGAAGGATTCCCTCAACCCTTGCGAACTGCTCTGCTGCTGCGAAAACGTCGGTCTGCACAGCGGTTACAGCCTCCATAAGGCCGTCATCGTAAAGCTGTGAAAGAACGGGGCTCATACCGTGGTATCTCAGGCCGCCTGCGTGGTTTGCCGACGGAATGAAATCAGAGCCGAGCGTATACATTTTAGCAAGCGGACATACCATACCCGTGTCTGCAAAGTCATACGCGAACTTACCTCTTGTGAAGCTCGGGCACGAAGCGGGCTCAACGGCGATGATTCTGTAATCAGCTTCGCCTCTGAGCTTTTCGCCCATAAACGGAGCGATGAGACCGCCGAGGTTTGAGCCGCCGCCTGCGCAGCCGATGATTATATCGGGCTTAATGTTATACTTATCAAGCGCCGCCTTTGTTTCAAGGCCGATAACAGACTGATGAAGGAGCACCTGATTTAATACTGAGCCGAGAACGTATCTGTAGCCCGGGTTCTTAACCGCGTCCTCAACTGCCTCTGAAATAGCGCAGCCGAGCGAGCCCGTTGTTCCCGGATGGTCGGCGTTAATCTTCTTTCCGATTTCAGTATTCATTGAAGGAGACGGAGTTACGGAAGCGCCGTAAACTCTCATAACCTCGCGCCTGAAGGGCTTTTGCTCGTATGATACCTTAACCATATATACTTTACAGTCAAGCTCAAAATATGAGCACGCCATTGAAAGAGCTGTTCCCCACTGGCCTGCTCCCGTTTCTGTTGTTACGCCCTTTAAGCCCTGCTTTTTAGCGTAATAAGCCTGAGCGATTGCCGAGTTGAGCTTGTGAGAGCCCGAGGTGTTGTTGCCCTCAAACTTGTAGTAAATCTTCGCGGGAGTCTGAAGCTTTTCTTCAAGACAGTATGCGCGAACAAGCGGTGACGGGCGGTACATTTTATAGAAATCTCTGATTTCCTGAGGGATTTCGATAAATGCATTTTCGTTGTCAAGCTCCTGTGCAACGAGCTCCTCGCAGAATACGCCGCCGAGCTCCTCTGCAGTCATTGGCTGATGTGTGCCCGGGTTGAGAAGCGGAGCAGGCTTGTTCTTCATATCCGCACGAACGTTGTACCATGCTGTCGGCATCTCATTTTCTTCAAGATAGATTTTGTAAGGGATTTTGTTTTCTGCCATGATTTTGTCCTCCTTTAAAAAATTTTCTGGCAATTTTCCTTCGGAGGCAAATAAAAAAATCTTGCCCCCGCTAATGCCGGGACAAGATTATAATAATCCTGTGGTGCCACCCTGCTTGACGCTTATGCGCCCACTCTGTGCATACTATCATATGCTGACCTTTGGTTACGGAGAGTCCCCTCCGTCTTGCCTACTCGTTTCCTTTCAGCTCGCCCTCAGAAGCCCATTCAACTCCGTGCTTTTCACCGCCATCCCACCGCCGGCGGCTCTCTTTGCAAAAGCATTGGGAATCTACTTACTCTTCCTCAACGGTTTAATTCATTATATTACACTGTTTGCAGTTTGTCAACTATTTTTTGAATATTTTTTTGATTGACAGCCCCATATTATAAAGCTTTAAAGCAAACTTATAGCTCATAAACTTGCTGTAAACGTGGGTCTTCTTTTTGAGCTTTTTGTTTTCAGCCTGGAGCTTTTTAATCTTCTCCTCCTGCTTGGAGATTTTCTTATTGGCGTCTGCAATCTGCTTTTTCTGGGCGTTAATCTGACCGAGGTCAATGTGACATTCGATATGATACGAATGAAGGGTTTCCTTCATTTTTTCGTTCTGCCATTTCATAAGCTCGTCAGGGTCAACCTTAAGCCTGTCAAGCTCTGAAGCCTTGCGTGTTTCAGCCTTTGCCTGCTCAATGAATTCGCCAACGGTTTTTTCAAGCGCATATCTTGTTTCAAGATAATCGTCCGGATTTGCGGGAGGATTGAGGAACCATTCTCTGTACTTTCCTGCAACAACGTCCTCGTCATACGCGTGGTGAAGCCAGTCTGCATAAGGCTTGAAGCGAACGGAATTGAAGCCGCTTCTTACAAGAAGAACGGGAGTTCCGAGAGCGAGCGACGGAAGCGCGCAGTGAAGGCGGAAGGTTACAACGCACTTTGCGTTCTGATAAAGGTCAAGCATTTCCTCAACCTGCGCCTGCCTGTCAGCCCAGGGGATATCGGTTGACGGCTCAGGCCTCGTCGGGGCGATAACCTTAACGTCAATTCCCGTTCCCGCAAGCTGCTTTTTGATAGCCTTTTCTACGGGCTTTGCAACGCCTACAACTACAACGTATTCCCTCTCAGGCTTAACGATTTTACGCTTTTTGAGGGTAAGGGTGATACAGCCTGAAAAGTAATTCTTTACGCCGATATCGTCCATTCTCGCCTGCGTATAATAATCGCGGCAGCCGATTGGCTCGTACTTTTTGAGGTATTCAAGACCGGGGCCGTTATCAACGTATTCCCATTTACTCGGCATTCCTCGCGGCCTGCCGCGCTGGATATCGTTATAATGGAAGCCTATCCAAAGAGGATAAATGTCCTTTGACGGCGGCCAGTTCCATTTCTGCCACATATACCATGAGCTCATTATCGTTGCAACGGGCTCGTCGTTATCTGATTTAAAGGCGTCAAGCTCCTCAATATCAACAAGATAATCAAGGCTCGGGAGCCACTGCTGCTGAGCGTAGGACTGAATATCGTCTCCGATATTTTTAGTTGTTTTTCTGTAAAGAATACCGTATTTCATACTGCTTCTCCTTCAATTTATATGCTAACATTATACAGTTTTAGTAAAGCAATGTCAAATATATTATTGCTTTTTAAGCCTTAAAACATTCCACGAAAACGCTTTTGTATGAAGATTGATAACCGCGCCGTCCGCTTCTGGGATAGGGTTGAGGTGTGGAGCTACCTTTTCAGAGCCGAAGCCGTTGACCGCCTTTTTGTCGTAGCCGTCCATTGAGATGAATTCAAACGGCGTGAAGCCGTCAAGGTCAAGCAGCTTGATTTCAATGTCTGCAGCCTCGTCGAGAGATTTGTTTACAAGAAAGATTGCAAGCTCCTCCCTCTCCTCATCGTACGTTGCAATGCTTTCGATATAAGGAACGTCGCAAAACTGCCTGCAGTCATATTTAGGGCATTTGATTATCGGTTTCAGCGCAGCACCGCGTCCGTAATTTGAGAGGTGCTCAAACGGGTAGAAGATAGTCTGCCTGAAAATTCTGCCGCCCGTTTCGGTGAAAATCGGGGCGATGACGTTTACAAGCTGTGCAAGGCAGGCGATTTTTATTCTGTCAGCGTGCCTCAGCAGCGTTATGAGCATTGAGCCTGTGAGGAGCGCGTCCTCAAAATTATAGATATCCTCAAGCCTCGGGGGCGAATAGCTCCAGCGCTCATAGGGAGCGTTGTCGCTGTGGTACCATACGTTCCATTCATCAAACGAAAGGTTGATTGTTTTTTTGCTTCTCTTCTTCGCTTTTATGTAATCGCAAACGCAGATTACGCTGTAAATGAATTCCTCAAGCTCAAGCGTTTTTGCGAGGAAGGAGGGCGTATCGTCCGCGCGGTTTTCATAATACTGATGAAGCGAAACGTAGTCAACGCTGTCATAGGCGATATCAAGCGCCTGCGCCTCCCACTCGCCGAAGGTGGGAGAGTTCCTGCTTGACGAGCCGCAGAGGACGGTTTCAATTGAGCCGTCGGTCCATTTCATCATTTTTGAGGCTTCGTTTGCGAGCTTGCCGTAATCTACTGCAGTTTTCGCTCCCATCTGCCAGGCGCCGTCCATCTCGTTTCCGAGGCACCATAGCTTGACGCCCCAGGGCTCCTCAAAGCCATGCGACCTTCTTAAATCAGCCCAGGCGGAATTGCCCTTGTGATTCATATATTCTACAAGGTTGCGCGCCTCGTCCGCGCCGCGCGTTCCGAGGTTTACAGCCATCATACACTCGGCGTTCGCCTTTTTGCACCATTTCATAAACTCGTTCGTTCCGAAGGTGTTGGGCTCAGTTGTTCCCCAGGCTAAATCAAGGCGCTTGGGGCGTTTTTCAACGGGGCCGACTCCGTCCTCCCAGTTATAGCCCGAAACGAAATTGCCGCCCGGGTAACGCACAAGCGGAACGTTGAGCTCCTTAACAAGGTCTATTACGTCAAGGCGCAAGCCGTCCTCGTCCGCTGTGGGGTGCGACGGGTCATATATTCCGCCGTAAACGGCTCTGCCGAGGTGCTCAATGAACGAGCCGTAAAGCCTCGGGTCAATATCACCTGTTTTGAATTCCTTTGCGAGAGTTATTGAAGCTTTCATAGCGATACCTTTCATTATTAAAAAGGGCGGATTGACCGCCCCTGATTTTGTTTTATTCTACTGTTACAACCTTTGCAAGGTTTCTCGGCTTATCAACGTCAAGCCCCTTGTCGCTTGAAACGTAGTAAGCGAGGAGCTGCATTGCAACAACTGCGGGGATAGCCATAAAATCGTCCTTTAAATCTGGAAGGGCGAACGAGCAGTCAACATCCTTTGAAACAAGCGAGGAGCGGATGAAGGTAATAACCTGCGCGCCTCTTGACTGCACCTCGCGGATATTTGAAACCTGCTTGCTTGAGAGCTTTTCCTGAGTGAGGAGAGCTATAACGGGAGTCTGGTCCGTTATAAGCGCAATAGTTCCGTGCTTGAGCTCGCCCGAAGCGAACGCCTCAGAATGGATGTAGGAGATTTCCTTGAGCTTGAGTGACGCTTCAAGAAGCGAAGGATAGTCAAGCCCTCTGCCTATCATAAAGGTGTGCTCTGCCGTGAGGATTCCCTTTGAGAGCCTGTGAACGTCGGTTCTTCTTTCAAGAATATCCGTTACGGCTGCAGGGATTTTCTGAAGCTCCGCCATAAAGTCTGCGCACTGAGAATCATCGAGCCTGCCCCTGAGGTAAGCCATTTTTGCCGTTATGAGATAGAACACGGCAACCTGAGTTGTGTAAGCCTTAGTTGAGGCAACGGCAATCTCGGGACCTGCGTTTGTGTAGATAACGTTTTCGCTCTCCCTTGCTATTGTTGAGCCCTTTACGTTAACGATTGAAAGCGACCTTGCGCCTCTCTTTCTCGCATATTTGAGCGCCTCAAGAGTGTCTATCGTTTCACCGCTCTGGGAAACGCAGATAACGAGCGTTCTGTCGTTGATAATAGGCTCGTTGTACATATACTCGCTCGCCATATTAACCGTTACGGGAACTCCGCAGGTCTTTTCAATAAGGTGCTTGCCGATAAGCCCTGCGTGCATAGCAGTTCCGCAGGCGATAACGGTTATATTATCGCACTCGGTAAAGATGCTGTCGTCAACCTTTTCCTCGGAAAAGTCAGGCTTGCCGTCCTTTATTCTTGATTCGATAGTTTTTGATATAACCTCGGGCTGCTCCATAATCTCCT
>CAMOWP010000045.1 GCA_946628455.1 uncultured Clostridia bacterium
ATTCTGTTTATGAGATAAACTGCGTTCTTATAACCGACAGAGCGTATGAAAAATACAGCGAAAAGGCTCACGCGCTTATAAAACGCGCTGAAGCTTCATATATTATCAGCGAGGACGTTGCTGACAGGCTCTCGGAAACTCAAAGCTCGCAGGGAATATTTGCAGTCTGCAAGATGAGTGACGTTAATAGCGAGCTCAGCGATAAGATAATCGCGCTTGATAACGTTCAGGACCCGTCAAACCTCGGCGCGATATTCAGAACAGCCGAAGCACTCGGGATAAAAACAGTTATAACCTATAACTGCTGTGATATTTATAACCCCAAGGCGCTGAGAGCTTCAATGGGCGGTATACTCAGGCTCGGCGCTGCTGACGCGGAAAGCCTTGAGGAGACTCTCCTCAGCTTAAAGGGCGAATATAAAATTTATTCAACCGTTGCCGATTCAAAAGCCGAAAGCATAACAGAAGCTGATTTTGAAGGCAAAACAATCTGCGTTATCGGAAACGAGGCAAACGGCGTTGAGGAAAGCGTTAAAAGCGTTTCCGATTTGCTTATAACAATTCCGATGCTCGGAAACGCAGAAAGCCTTAACGCAGGCGTTGCCGCGGCGATTACGATGTGGGAGATGCTGAGATAATGGAGGATAAAAGATACTGGATATGGCTTCAGCTCTGCCTCGGGCAGGGAGCGCATTTCCTTCCAATTATCGAGGATTTCGGCTCCGTCAGGGCGCTTTACGCGGCAAATCTGCTTGAACGCAGAATGAGCAGTGTGCTGACCGCCGCGCAGTGCGAGGCGCTCCTTAAATTCAGCCTTGAGGACGCGGATAAAATCATCAGAGAATGCGAAAGTGAAAATTACGAAATAATCTGCTTTGACGATGAACGCTATCCCGAAAAGCTCAGGGGCATAAGCAATCCTCCGGCGGCGCTTTATGTTGACGGAAGCCTGAAGGGCATTGACGGTAAAGCCGTTATAGGAATTGTCGGAACAAGAAAGGCTTCAACGTACGCGCTGAAGGCTTCGGAAATAATGAGCAGAGGGATGGCAATGTGCGGCGCAGTTATAGTGAGCGGCGGTGCGCTCGGAGTTGATTCATCCGCTCATACAGGCGCAATCAAGGCAAGCGGTGAAACCTACGCCGTCCTCGGAAGCGGCCTCGGCTCGGATTATCTTAAATCTAACGAAAAGCTCAGAAATGAGATTGTAAGCTCGGGCGGCGCGCTAATTACAGAATACCCGCCGAACGCCAAGGTTACAAGGCAGAATTTCCCGATGAGAAACAGGCTGATAAGCGGTCTTTCAGACGGCGTGCTCGTTGTTGAGGCAGGCGTTAAAAGCGGCTCGCTGATAACTGCAGGCCACGCGCTTGAGCAGGGAAGGGATGTTTTTGCAATCCCCGCCTCGATATTCGATAAGAATTTTCAGGGAACAAATAAGCTTATAGACGACGGCGCGTTCGTTGCAACCTCGCCTTATACAGTCTTATCTCACTACTCTGAAAAGTATAATAAAACGCTTGATTTATCAAAGGTGAAAACTCCGTATGAGCTTGTCACAGCTTTAACCAATAACGCAAATGCCGAAGAGAAAAAGCAGATAAGCTTTGACAACGTTATGAAGGACAGAGCCGAAAGAGTTAAAATTCAGAACGAGGCGCTCGGTCTTTCAGGCGATGAAAAAACTGTTTTCAGCACCCTCGGCGAAAGCTTTATTGGCATTGACGATATTATAAGAAGCAGCGGCGTTCCCGCAAACAAGGTTTTGGTCTCGCTGACTATGCTTGAAATGAAGGGGCTGATTGAAAGCGCCTCAGGCAAGCGTTACAGGCTGAAATAATTTAGTAAATAACCGAAAGGATATATAGAGAACTATGTCAAAATTAGTAATTGTTGAGTCGCCTGCAAAGGCAAAAAATATCAAAGGCTATCTCGGCGAAGGCTACGAGGTTATCGCCTCAATGGGCCATGTCCGCGATTTACCTGCGGCAAGGCTTTCCGTTGACGTTGATAACAACTTTGAGCCGAAATATGCAATCATCAAGGGCAAGGAAAATTTTGTAAACGACCTTAAGAAGAAAGCAAACAAGGCTGATTACGTTTACCTTGCAACTGACCCTGACCGCGAGGGAGAGGCTATTTCGTGGCATCTTGCCAATATTCTCGGCCTTGATTTGAGCGATAAGAACAGGGTTACCTTCAATGAGATAACAAAGTCGGGCGTAAGCCGCGGTATGGCTGACCCGAGAGAAATCGATATCGACCTTGTAAACGCACAGCAGGCAAGAAGAATTCTTGATCGCCTTATCGGCTACAAGCTTTCTCCCTTCGTATCTCAGAAGATAAGAAGAGGCCTTTCTGCGGGCAGAGTTCAGTCCGTTGCGCTTCGACTTGTTGTTGACAGAGAAAACGAAATCAGAGCCTTCGTTCCCGAGGAGTACTGGTCAATCGACGCAAAGCTCAACAATCCTCCCGATAAAAAGAGCTTCAGCGCAGTTCTTGTATCAGACCCTGAGGGCAATAACCTCAAGCCTGAAAAGAAGGCGCTCAAATCAAATGAGGACAGCGATTATATCCTCTCAAAGCTTGAGGGCGCAGATTACGTTGTTAAATCAGTTAAAAAGGGCACAAGAAAGAAGAGCCCGACCCCGCCGTTCATAACCTCAACCCTTCAGCAGGAGGCTTCGCGCCGCCTTTCCTTCCAGGCAAGAAGAACCATGAAGGCTGCTCAGGAGCTTTACGAGGGCGTTGACGTTCAGGGGATGGGAACAGTCGGCCTTATCACATATATGAGAACTGACTCTCTGAGAATTTCAGAGGAGGCAAGAGCGGCAGGTAACGCTTATATCCACAAGACTTACGGCGAAAAATATCTCCCCTCAAAGCCTAGGTATTTCAGAACAAAGTCAAACGCTCAGGACGGACACGAGGCAATCAGACCCTCAATGCCCGACGTTACTCCCGATATGGTAAAGAGCTCGCTCACCACTGACCAGTATAAGATTTATAAGCTTGTATGGGAACGTTTCATTGCTTCGCTTATGGCAGAGTGCCAGCAGGAAACTTTAAAGGTTGAAATAGACGCAAACGGATATATCTTCAACGCAACGGGCTACACGGTGAAATTTGACGGCTTTACAGCGCTTTATGAGGAAAAGACTGACGATAACTCAAAAAGCTCGTCCGAGGCTCCGCTTCCGCCGATGAAGGAGGGAGACGTGCTCCATCTTAAATCGCTCACAGGCAACCAGCATTTCACTCAGCCGCCCGCAAGATATACTGAGGCTTCGCTTACAAAAGCGCTTGAGGAAAACGGCGTAGGCCGTCCGTCAACGTATGTAACGATTACCTCAACCATTCTTTCAAAGGAATACGTTGTAAGAGAGGGCAAGCAGTTTGTTCCCACAGAGCTCGGCGAGGCTGTAACAAACCTTCTTAAGGATAAGCTCCCGAACATAGTTAACGTCAAGTACACCTCGAAGATGGAGGACGACCTTGATAAAATCGACTCGGGCGACAAGAATTACATCGATATGATTCGTCTTTATTACGATGATTTTGAAACCCCGCTTGAAAAGGCAAAGAAGGAAATGCAGGGCGTAAAAATCAAGCTCAGCGAAGAGGAGACGGATATAGTCTGCGAAAAGTGCGGACGTAATATGGTAGTCAAGGTCGGTAGGTTCGGAAAGTTCCTTGCGTGCCCCGGATACCCCGAATGTAAAAACACCAAGCCGCTCGTTCACAAAACGAAGGCTAAATGCCCCGAGTGCGGCGGCGATATAATCGAGAAGAAAACAAAGAGAGGCTCGTCCTTCTTCGGCTGCTCGAATTATCCCGATTGTAACTTTATGACGTGGGATTCTCCGAGCGACGACGTTTGCCCTAAATGCGGAAAATCTCTCTTCAAGAGGAAGGGCAACGTGCTTTACTGCCCCGACACAGAAGGCTGCGGCTTCACAAAGCCAGCTCCGAGAAAGAAATAAAATGAAGAAATTTACAGTAGTCGGCGCAGGGCTTGCAGGCGTTGAGGCGGCATGGCAGATTGCCGAAAGCGGCTATGAGGTAACTCTCGTTGAGATGAAGCCTGAAAAGAAATCTCCTGCGCATAAAAGCGATAATTTTGCCGAGCTCGTCTGCTCAAACTCGCTCAAGGCGGCAAGAGTTGAAAGCGCCGCAGGGCTCCTCAAGGAGGAAATGAGCCTCCTCGGCTCGCTGACAGTTCCCGTTGCAAGGGGCTGCGCAGTCCCCGCAGGCGGAGCGCTCGCTGTTGACAGAGATTTTTTTTCAGGTACCGTAACCGAGAAAATCAATTCTCACCCAAATATTAAAATTGAACACAGAGAGTACGGCGAAATCGCTCCTGACGATAATGAGATACTCATAATCGCAACGGGTCCGCTGACAGACGGCAGGCTCAGCGAGGAAATATCAAAGCTCTGCGGAGATTATCTTTCGTTTTATGACGCGGCGGCGCCCATTGTCACTGCCGAAAGCATTGATTTTGACAAGGTGTTCTGCGCCTCCCGTTACGGCAGAGGCGGCGGGAGCGATTATATTAACTGCCCGTTCAACAAGGCTGAATACGAGGCGTTCATAAACGAGCTCGTTAACGCCGAGAGCGCTGTCGTTCACGATTTTGACGTTTATGAGGGCTGTATGCCGATTGAAAAGCTCGCTAAAAGAGGGCTTGACGCCCCGCGCTTCGGACCTATGAAGCCGGTAGGGCTGACCGACCCGAAAACGGGGCACCGCCCCTGGGCGTGCGTTCAGCTCAGAAACGAAAACTCAAAGGGCACCATGTTCAATCTTGTCGGCTTTCAGACAAACTTAAAGTTTGGCGAGCAGAAAAGAGTTTTCTCAATGATAAAGGGGCTTGAAAACGCAGAGTTCGTGCGCTACGGCGTTATGCACAGAAACTCGTTTATCAATTCCCCGAAGCTCCTCGGCGCAGATTTTGCAATGAGAGAGCATAAAAACATATTCTTCGCAGGTCAGATTACCGGCGTTGAAGGATATATGGAATCCGCCGCGTCGGGCATTATGGCAGGCAAAAACGCCGTAAGGCTCGCAAGGGGAGAGGAGAGCCTCGTTCTTCCCGAGGTAACAATGCTCGGCGCGCTGAGCCGTTATATCAGCGATGAAAGCGTTAAGGACTTTCAGCCGATGGGCGCAAATTTCGGCGTTCTTCCGCCTATTGAGCCCAAAATCAGAGATAAAAAGGAACGCTATGCGGCGCTTGCAAAAAGAGCGCTCCAAAGCTTAGAAGAAATAAATTATGGCAAGCTTAAGTGATTTTGAAGGAAAAATTAAATATGATTTCACAAACAGGGCTCTGCTTACAGAGGCGCTGACCCATTCAAGCTATGCCCACGAAAGCGCAAATAAGAAGAGAAAGTACAACGAGCGTATGGAATTCCTCGGTGACGCGGTGCTTTCAATCATTACAGCGGAGTATCTTTATTCAAAGTATCCGTCATGGCAGGAGGGCGAGCTTACCAAAAAGCGTTCCTCGCTTGTGTGTACGGAATCCCTATCACGTTTTGCAAGAACGATTGACCTCGGCGATTATCTTATAGTCGGCAAGGGCGCAGCAATTAACGGAATTGAAAATAATCCAACAGTGTTAGAGGACGCGTTTGAGGCGCTGATTGCCGCAATTTACCTTGACGGCGGAATGGAAAAGGCAAAGGCGTTTGTGCTTCCGTTTTTTGAACTGAACATTGAGGAGCCTAAGGCAAATTTCAAGGATTATAAATCTCAGTTCCAGATTATAATCCAGCAGAATCCCGATGAAAAATTCCAGTACAGGCTTGTTGACGAATACGGGCCTGACCACGATAAGCATTATGTTGTAAATCTTTACGTTAACTCTAACCTTGTAGGCCACGGCGTAGCTTCAAGCAAGAAGGGCGCGGAGCAGGCGGCAGCAAGGGAAGCGCTTGAGCTTATGGGAGTTGAAATATGAAAAAAGGTAACATCAGCATTTTTGTTCCGTTTGCAGGCTGCCCTCAGCAGTGTTCCTTCTGTAATCAGAAAACCATTACGGGGCAGCAGTCTCAGCCATCGCCTGAGGACGTCAGCTCAGCTGTTGAAACCGCATTGAGACGCAAGGGGTATGAATACGAAATCGCATTTTTCGGCGGCTCGTTCACCGCAATTGAAAGAGAGTATATGCTCTCGCTTCTTGATACGGCGTATGAATACGTTAAGGACGGACGTGTCTGCGGTATAAGGATTTCAACCCGCCCTGACTGTATTGACGATGAAATATTAACCCTTCTCAAAGAGCGCGGAGTAACCTCAATTGAGCTCGGCGCGCAGAGTATGGACGATGAGGTGCTCAAAGCAAACCTCAGAGGACACACCGCAAGGGACGTTGAAAACGCTTCAAGGCTCATTAAGAAATACGGCTTTGAGCTCGGGCTTCAGATGATGACGGGGCTCTACCTTGATACTGATGAAAAAGCAATTCAAACGGCTGAAAAGCTTATAGCGCTTAAGCCTGAAACTGTCAGGATTTACCCGACTGTTGTGCTTAAGGGAACGCTGCTTGCCGAGCTTTACGAAAAGGAAATCTTCAAGCCTCAGAACGTTGACGACGCGGCGGCGCTTTGTACAAGGCTTATCCCGATGTTTGAAAGCGCGGGAATTAAGATTATAAGAATCGGGCTTCACTCAAGCGAGGATATTAAAAAGAATATGGTGGCAGGCGCGTTTCACCCTGCCTTCGGGGAGATAGTTCAGTCCCGCTTTATGCTCAACAAGGTGCTGAAATATCCGCCCGCAGATTATGAAATATTCGTAAACCCCAAAAGCATTTCAAAGCTTAAGGGTAACCAAAAAAGAAACGTATACTTCCTCATGGAGGAGGGTTACAATATAAAATATACTGCAAGCGATAAGATTGCAGTAGGTGATTTGAAAATAGTGAGAAGATAATTATGCTGCTTAGAACACTTGAAATGCAGGGATTCAAATCCTTCCCTGACAAAACTGAACTCAATTTCGGAAAGGGAATAACCGCGGTTGTAGGCCCCAACGGCTCGGGTAAAAGTAATATATCCGACGCCGTCCGCTGGGTGCTCGGTGAAACGAGTATGAAATCGCTTCGCGGCTCAAAAACCGAGGACGTAATTTTCGGCGGAACCTCAACGAGAAAGCCGCTCGGCTTCGCGCAGGTTGTCCTTACTCTTGATAACTCCGACGGCACCCTTAAGGATAAGGGCGAGGTCGTAACCGTTTCCCGCCGCTATTACCGCTCGGGCGAAAGCGAGTATAAAATCGACGGCGAGCAGGTAAGGCGCAGAGATATTCACGAGCTGTTTATGGATACGGGTCTCGGTGCGGACGGCTACTCTATGGTCGGACAGGGTAAGATTGATTCAATCATTTCAGCGAAGAATGAGGACAGGCGCGAGCTTTTTGAAGAGGCGGCAGGAATATCCCGCTTCCGTCATAAGAGACGCGATGCGGAGAGAAGGCTTGAGCAGGCGCAGGAAAACTTAATCAGGCTTCTTGATATTTTGGGCGAGCTTGAAAACAGAGTGGGTCCGCTTAAAAAGCAGAGCGAAAAGGCAAAGGTTTTCCTTGAGCTTTCCGAAGAAAAGAAAACGCTTGAAATCGGCGTATGGCTTTCAAAAATTAACCGCTTCACCTCCGATTTACGCGAGCAGGAGCATAAGCTTGAGGCGGCAGAAGCCTCTTATGAAATCTGCGAAAATGAGATTGAGCAGCTTGAAAATGAAATTGCAGAGGTTACGCAGAGCGTTGCCGAATCAAATATAAAGATTGAAGAGCTCAGGCAGACCCAGATGGGCTATGACGAGGAGGCTCTTAAAAAGCAGAGCGAAGCTGAGGTGCTTGAAGCTCAGCTCGGTCATAAAAAGGAGACCATCGAAAGGCTCAGAAACGATATTGCCGAGTCTGACGGCGAGGGAGCTACTATTGACGAGCAGATTGCCGAAAGACATGCTTTCATTGCAGAGAACGAGGAGAGGCTTGAAAACAAGAAAAGCGAGCTTCAGGGCGTTCTTGACGAGCTTGAAACAGTCCGCGCTGACGATGAAGAGAACACAAAGAAAAACCTTGATTTAACGCGCAGGCTCTCCGAGCTCACAATGCAGCTTTCAGAGTGCAAAATCAAGGCTTCACAGGCGCTTTCATCAATTGAAGAAATCAAATCCCGCCAGGGCACGCTTGACGAGTCCATAGAAAACGCGGATAAAGATATTGCCGTAATCAACGCTCAGAAGGTTGAAAGCGATGAAAACATTGCGTTTATCAAGGCGAGAATCGCTGAATACGATAACTCAATGGACGGCTACCGCCTCAAGTTAAGAAGCAAAACCGAAAGAGCAGAAAAGGCTAAGGACGAGGTTGAAAGGCTTGAAAGAGAAGCCTCAGAAAAGCGCTCAAGAGCTAAAATGCTTTCAGACCTTGAAAAGAATATGGAGGGCTTCTCGGGCGCAGTTAAGGCTGTAATGAAGCAGTCCGAGGCGAGAGCGCTTTCAGGCATTCACGGAACGCTTTCAAAGCTCATCAGCGTTGATAACGAATATTCAACCGCCGTTGAGGTTGCGCTCGGCGCGGCAATGCAGTTTATTATCGTAGGAACCGAGAGCGACGGTAAGCGCGCAATAAATTTCCTTAAGAACAATAAGCAGGGCAGGGCAACATTCCTTCCGCTTACCGCAATCAAGCCGAGGAGCATAAGGGAGAACGACCTTGACGATAATTTCGGCTTCGTTGACATCGCCTCAAATCTTGTAGAGTGCGAGGATACATACAGAAGCGTTGTTGAAAATCTTCTCGGTAACGTAATAATTGCCGAGGATATGGACTGCGCTATCGGCATTGCAAAAAGATATTCAAACAGATATAAAATAGTAACGCTTGACGGCCAGGTTATTAACCCGGGCGGCTCGATGACGGGCGGCTCACTTTCAAGAAATTCGGGAATTCTTTCCCGTGCAAATCTTATTGAGGAGCTCAACGCCGAGGCGGACAAGCTTGAGGCTGAGCTTGAAGAGGCTAAGGCTGAATACAAGACTGCGCTTGAGGAAGCTAACAAGGCTACCTCAGACGTTCAGGGAGCCGACGCTGACCTCAGAAATGCAAACGAGGAGCTTATCCGCGCAGAGGGCGACGGCAAGCTTATAAACGATAAGCTTTCGCTTCTCAACGAGCAGAAGCTCGGAATGATAAGTGAAAAGGAAAATTCCAACGGAAGAATTCTTCTTTTCACCGAGGCGCAGAAGAAAGCAACAGCCGAGGCTGACGAAATTCAGGCTAAGATTGACGCCGCTGAGGCTGAAATCAACGCTCTTACCGAGGGCGCTGACGAGCTTACACAGCTCAGGGAGCAGATAAGAAAAAGAAGCGAGGAAATCAATATTGACCTTGCAAAAATCGCCGCTGATACGGAGGCTGCTAAGCGTTCAATTGAAGAGCTTGAGCTCAGGCAGAGCACACAGTCCGACAGAGTGCGCTCCATCAATGACGAGATTAAGGAGATTGAAGCCGATTGCGAAAAGCTTGTCGCTTCAATCAGTGAAACTAAGGCTGAGTCTGACGAGTTCAGAAGCAAGTCAGCCGCAACAAACGAGAGTGTTCAGGCTTTAATTGAGGTAAGAAATCAGCTTGAAAAGAGCGTTAATGAGATGAACGCCGCTGAGAAGGAAAAAACCAAGGACAGAGAAAAGCTTTCCGCAGAGCTTGTAAGGCTTGAGGAGCGCAAGAACAATATGCAGCGCGAGTTCGATAACCTTAACGATATGCTCTTTGAGCAGTATGAGCTCACCAAGGCTCAGGCTGAGGAGCTCGGAATCGTTATTGAGGATATGGCTGAGGCTAAGAGACGCCTTAACGAAATCAAGGCTTCAATCAAAAAGCTTGGCTCAATTAACGTCGGCGCAATTGAAGAATACGCCGAGGTTTCAGAAAGATACGAATTCCTCAAGGAGCAGATTGGCGACGTAGAGGAATCAAAGAAGGAGCTCGAGAGCATTATTTCAGACCTCACGGTTTCGATGAGCGAAAAATTCCTGACTCAGTTTAATAAAATCAACGAGCAGTTTAAAACCTGCTTCTCCGATTTCTTCGGCGGCGGCAAGGGCGAGATTATTCTTGAAAATCCGGATGATTGCCTTGAAAGCCCGATTGAAATCAAAATTCAGCCGCCGGGAAAATCAGTTCAGAACATCAACCTGTTCTCAGGCGGTGAAAAATCGCTTGCTGCTATGGCGCTACTGTTCAGCGTGCTTAAGGTAACTCCTTCGCCGTTTTGTATTTACGACGAGGTTGAGGCGGCGCTTGACGACGTTAACGTTGAGCGTTTCGCAAAGTATATGCGAAAGATGACTGATAAAACTCAGTTCATTTCAATCACTCACCGCCGTGGAACGATGGAGGAAGCTGATATCCTTTACGGCGTAACAATGCAGGAAAAGGGCGTTTCAAAGCTTCTTGAGCTCCAGAGCGCTGAGCTCGCAGAGCAGATGGGACTTGAATAAACTAATAAGGGAGACAAAATGGGACTTTTTGATAAATTCAGAAAAGGATTAAAGAAAACGCGCGACGAGGGTATCACCGCGCAGATGGACGAGGTTATCGAAACCTATGACGAAATCTGCGACGAGCTCTTTGACGAGCTTGAGGAGATACTCATTATGGGCGACGTAGGTATGCCTACTGCCGAGAGAGTTATCAGGGACCTCAAGGCAAAAATTGAAAACGACGGTATAACCTCAGTTAGCGAGGTCAGGGAAACAATGAAGGATATTGTTTCGGGTATCGTATGGGGCGGCTCCTATCTTAAAATCAGAACGAAGCCGTCAATCATCCTCGTTATCGGAGTTAACGGAGTTGGCAAAACAACAACTATCGGAAAGCTTGCGCTCCGCCTTGAAAATATGGGGCGCAAGGTTATACTCGGTGCTGCCGATACCTTCCGTGCCGCTGCCATCGAGCAGCTTCAGGTGTGGGCGGACAGAGCAAACGTTCCGCTCATCAAGCACTCTGAGGGAAGCGACCCTGCAGCAGTTGTTTACGATACAATCCAGGCTGGCAAGGCAAGAGGCTCAGATGTTATAATCATTGACACCGCGGGCAGGCTCCATAATAAAAAGAATCTAATGGACGAGCTTAACAAAATCAGCAGGGTTATTGACAGAGAGCTGCCTGACGCTTCAAGGGAAACGCTTCTCGTTCTTGACGCAACAACAGGTCAGAACGCTGTTAATCAGGCAAAGGATTTCAAGGAAGCCGCAGGAATTACGGGCATTATCCTCACTAAGCTTGACGGTACGGCGCGCGGCGGCGTTGTTCTTGCAATCAACAACGAGCTTGACGTTCCTGTTAAGTTCGTGGGAGTAGGCGAGCAGATTGACGACCTTCAGCCGTTTGACGCTGACGCCTTCGCTTCCGCTTTGTTTGACCTTAAGCCAAGCCACGATGAGGACGAAAGCATAGCAGATTTTATTACAGGAATAGATGAATAATGGATTTTATACTTGCATCAAATAATAAGAAAAAGCTTGCGGAGATGCAGAGA
>CAMOWP010000046.1 GCA_946628455.1 uncultured Clostridia bacterium
GAGCTCTCAGGTTCAGCAGAGAATAACAAAGAGTCAGTCAGAATGGCAGGAGATAACTTCGCTTGATTCGCTTCTTCCCGCCGTGCCTTACAGATTCGGCTTCAGCGGCGGCTATTGGGCTGATACCGAAAGTGCTCTGTCTCTCCTGCAGTCAGGCGCTGACGCTGAAATCCACCCTGATTATTCAGTAAATAATTATACCGATTGTGTAATTCCTATTCCTTCTGGAAGCGTTCCTGCGCTGAGCTTATACTATTCGTATAATCAGGAGGAAAGCGCGGCGTCGTTTACTATGGCGCTCGGCGTACCTGAAAACTGTCATATAGAATCGGCTGGCATTGCGCTTTACTATAAAAAAGCAAGCACGTTTGACCCGACTCAGTTTACCGTGACGCTCAATAATAAAACGCTCACCTCAAAGTTTGAAGCGGCGGACGAGGACAGCGTTTATACTCTCAGCGTTTCAAAATTCTCTTCAAAGAATAACTGGAGCGTAAGGGGCTACGTAACTTATTATGACGGAAACGAGCTTAAAACGGCATATTCAAATCAGATTAATATTGTTGACAAGGCAGAGGTCTGATATGGCAAATTCATTTGAAAAGATTTACGAAACGGTTAAGAAAATCCCGTACGGAAAGGTTGCAACCTACGGTCAGATTGCCCTGCTTTCGGGCAATCCGAACTGGAGCAGGGTAGTGGGCTACGCGCTTCACGTCAACCCCGACCCTGATTCAATCCCTTGTTTTCGGGTTGTTAACCGCTTCGGCGAGCCGTCGTCAGCGTTTGCCTTCGGAGGAAAGAATATGCAAATCCTTCTTCTTGAGGGCGAGGGCGTTGAATTTACAGACGGCAGAGTTGATATGGAAAAATTCCTTTGGGACGGAAAATAAGAAAGGATTGGAGTATGAAAGCTAAGTATATCTGGGAGGACCCGCAGCAGGTGCAAATCGGCAAGGAGGACGGCCACGCAATCGCCATGCCGTTTGACGATGCTCAAAGCGCGCTTGAGGGCGAAAGCAAGTATAAAATGAGCCTTAACGGAGAATGGAAATTCCTCTGGCTTAACGATATTGAAAAGGACAGCGAGGAGTTTAAGGCTGACAGCTTTGACGACAGTGGCTGGGATGATATTACCGTTCCGTCAGTCTGGCAGCTTAAGGGCTACGGCGCGCCGTATTACTATGCGAGCACTTACCCGAGAGCGCTTTCACGCAGCAAGTCAAAAATCCCGTCAATTGACCGCTCAATGCAGGAAATCGGCTGGTACAGAAAAGCCTTCACCCTGCCCGAAGGCTTTGACTCAAAAGAGATTTTTCTTCATTTCGGCGCCTGCAAGGCTGCGCTTGAGGTATGGGTTAACGGTGAGTACGTAGGCTATTCCTGCGGCTCAATGACCCCTCACGAATTTGACGTTACGCCTTATCTCAGAAAAGGCGAAAATCTTGTTGCCGCAAAGGTTTACCGCTTTGCCGCTTCCTCGTATCTTGAAGACCAGGATATGTGGTGGCTTTCGGGAATTTACAGAGAGGTCTACCTCTTTGCCGAGCCTAAGCTCTGCCTCAGGGATTTCTACGTTAAAACTGATTTTGACGAGGACTTTAAAAACTCAGAGCTCAGCCTTGACGTTTATATTAACAACTATTCAGACAGCGATAAACCGGCAAAGGTCAGCGCTTATCTCATTTCCGAAACCGAAAGGGAAATCCCTCTCGGCGAGGCTGAATGCGCAATAAAGGCGGGCGAAAAGGGGAGCGTAAATATCTCCGAGTTCGTTAAAAATCCTAAAAAATGGTCCGCCGAGCAGCCGAGCCTTTACAAGCTTGTAATGACTCTCAGCGACGGCGAAAGCGAGTGCGTAAAGGCTTATGACATTGGCTTTAAAAAGGTTGAAATTATCGGCGAAAAGCTTATGTTCAACGGTATGCCGCTTATGATAAGGGGAACAAACCGCCACGATTTTGACCCCGATAACGGCTGGGCAGTTCCGAAGGAAAGGTATATTCAGGATTTCGATTTGATGCAGCAGTGCAACATCAACGCAATCCGCTGCTCACATTATCCCGACGACCCTTATTTTTACGAGCTTGCAAATAAATACGGCTTTTACGTTATGGACGAGTGCGACCTTGAAACTCACGGCGTAAGGCGTAAAAACGTTCCGGGCTCAAACCCGCTGTGGACTGCGCTTGCAGTTGATAAAATGGAGAGAATGGTCCTGCGTGACAGAAACAACCCCTGCATATTTATGTGGTCTCTTGGCAACGAGGCGGGCGACGGCGATAACTTTATGAGGATGAAGGAAGCCGCGCTGAAGCTTGACGACACAAGGCAGTTCCACTATGAGGGTGATTTCGATTTCACTAAGAGCGACGTTATCTCCCGTATGTATCCCGATGAGGCAACTATGAAAAAGCTCGGCGAGCGCGAGCCCATAACGCTCACCGCCTTTGATAATATCGCAAATCAGCTTGCGGCTGATTCAAAGCCCATAGCTGCCGAGATGTATAACAAGCCCGTTATTCTCTGCGAATATGCTCACTCAATGGAAAATTCCCTCGGAAATTTTCAGGAGTATATGGAGGATTTTGAAAAGTATGAGAATATGTGCGGCGGCTTTATATGGGATTGGGTTGACCAGGCAATTCATAAGGTGAACGGGGACGGCAGCGAGGACTGGCTTTACGGCACGGACTTTGAAAAGGACGAGCCTAAAAGATGGTATAACGGAATTGACAAAACCGCTATGACGGGCTCAAACACTTATTTCTGCGCCAACGGCGTAATCGGAGCGGACAGAACGCCTCACCCTCAGTTTACGGAGGTTAAGCACGTCTATCAGCCGATTGTAACAACAGCCTTTGACGTAACAGTCGGCAGGTTCAACGTCCGCTCGCGCTTCCTGTTTACAGACGTTTCCTCGTTCAAGTGTAAGTGGAAAATTGAGTGCGAGGGCGAGGAGGTGCAGTCGGGCGAGATGGAAAAATTCTCCCTCGTTCCGCTTCAGGAGGAGTTCATTGACATCCCTTACGATTACTCAAAGCTCGACAGTGAAAAGGAAAACATACTCACCATTTCCTTCCACACGAAGAAAAAGACTCCGGGCTTAAAGTCAAACGCCGAGATAGCTTACGACCAGTTTGTTCTCACTTCCGCTTCAAAGCCGAAATATGAAAAGGCTGAGGACACGCTGAGCTTTGAGCAGAAAAAGAACACGGTCTGCGTTATCGGAGACGGCTTCAGCGTTAAGATTGAAAACGGCGTTATGACTGAATATATGCTCGGAAAAACCAATATGCTCAGCGCGCCGCTCGCTCCGAATTATTTCAGAGCGCTGACGGATAACGATATCGACGTTCTCAACTTTGCTCCGCCGCTTATTAAGTTCTCGCCTTATTACAAGTGGAAAAAGGTCGCTTCAACCGTCAAGGCGCTTAAAACGGAAACTGAAAAGAGCGACTGCGCCGTAAAGGTTAAGGTTGCGCTTTCAGCTTCAATGCTTGATAAGGCGTATGCTTCTTATACTGTTTTTCCTGACGGAAGGGTTGCGGTTTATCACAGCGCGGTGCCTAAGGCTGACCCCGTGCGCTTCGGCTACAGATTTGCAATTGATAAGTCCTTCAGCAACGTAAGCTGGTACGGCAGAGGCGAAGCCCCCTGCTATACCGACAGAAAGAGCGGCTATAAAATCGGAAAATATTCAATGCCGCTTGAAAGGTTTGAATATAACTATATGCGCCCGCAGGAAAGCTCAACAAGAGCCGACGTAAGATACTTTACCCTGACTGATAAAAAGGGCAGGGGCGTTAAGGTAACGGCGTATTACGATAAGCCGTTTATGTTCTCGGCGCTTCCTTATACTCCCGAGCAGCTCGATTCCTTTGCTCATATCAGTGAGATTGAAAGAAGCGGCAACATAACCGTTACCGTTGACTCCGCCCAGCAAGGAGTCGGCGGCGATATGCCGGGCCAGGCGTATGTAAGAGATAAATATAAGCTTAAGAAAGGCGAAAAGCTCAGCATTGCGTTTCTTATTGAATTTACAGAATAGATGAAAAGATATTTCGCGTGTATCGGCTTTACGGTTGCGGTAACTCTTATCGTGCTTAATATGACGGAGGTGTTTTATTCCTTCGTCATCGGCGCGGGCGCAGCCGTAATGCTTGCAGCCACTTTAATACTCCCTAAATACAGACAGGAGCGTGCGTTTCCTGTCTGCTTTAGCGCTGTGCTGTTTGCGTGCCTGCTTTACTGTGCAGTTTACTATGCGGAGGTTGTTCCCGCTCAGCTCCTCGCGGGGCAGGAGGCTCAGGCAAAGCTTTACCTGACCTCGCTTCCTACGGAAAATAACGGGCAGTATATCTACACAGCCAAAACGCAGAGCATTATTTTTGACGGTGCTCCGCAGAGCATAACGCTGAGAATTAAATCAAGCGAGCCGATTTATGCGGATTCCTACACGCTTATCAACGCAAACCTTAAGTTCTATAAGGTCGGAACAAACGCGTTTAATTCCTTCGGCTACTGGGGAAAGAGGATTTATCTTTCCGCTCATATAAAGTCATATGAGATAACAGGTGTATGCCAAAACTCGCTTATGCGCAATATCCTTCACCTCAGGCAGGATATAATCACAACGCTTTTCGAAAGCGTCAGGGGAGACGAGGGAGCTCTCGCCGCGGCGCTTGTTACGGGTGAAAAATCGCTGCTTACAGATGAGGCTTATTACAGCTTCCGCGCGGCGGGAGTATCTCATCTTATGGCTGTCAGCGGGCTTCATCTCTCGGTTATTACGGGAGCCTTCAGCCTTGTGCTGAAAGCGCTTCGCGTAAACAAAAGAGCAAGCTCAGCTTTTCTTATTGTAGTGGTTGTGCTTTACTGTGCGCTTGCAGGCTTTTCAAGCTCAGTTGTAAGAGCGGGGATAATGCTTATAGTGCTTCTTTTCGGTGACGTAATTAAAATGCGCGGAGATACTCTTAATTCGCTCGGCGTTGCTGTTTTCATAATCTGCCTTAACCCGTTTGCCGTAAGCGACGTCGGCTCTGTGCTCAGCGTTCTTGCCGTGCTCGCGCTCATAACTGCGTCAAAGGGCTTTGCCTTAGTTGAGCAGAAAATAAATAAAATCAAACGGCTTCGTAAGTTTAACGGCGGAATAATTGTGCCCGTTATTAAATATATTCTCAACAGCCTTGTGCTGTCGCTTTGCGTGCTGTTTTTCACACTGCCTGCAATGTATCTCTTTTTCGGCTATTTTTCGGTTATTTGCGTGTTTATAAACGTTTTCATCGTTCCTCTCGGAAGCGCTTCAACCGTCCTTTCGCTTATAACCTATATCTCCGATAAAGCAGGCGTGCTCAGCGGCGCGGCGAATTTCGTTGACAGTGGGCTCAACTCGTTTATCCTCTACCTTGTCAAAACAGCCTCGCGCTTTGAGTTTACTATTATCAGAACGGAATACCTTTTCGGCTTCGTTACGGCAGGCATACTTTTTATGTTTGGCTTGTGCTTTTTAATCGGGCGCAAGGGGCTGTTTAAGGCGGTTGCGGTTATAAGCATTGTATCCCTCGCAGCTACAAGCGCCGTAACGCTTTATTACGATAAAAGGAGCGCTCAGCTTTTTGTCGGCGAAGGCTCGGCAGTCGCGTTAGTTGAGGGAAAAGAGGCAGTCGTTTTAGGCGTTTCAACCAAAACGGATTATTATGCGGTGAGCTCCTTTCTGTCTGTCAGGGACGCTGAAATTGAGCTGATTGCCGTTAAATCCGACCCTCGTTACAGCCTTATGCTCGCTGAGGAGTTCGGCTGTAAAACAATAGTCTGCGAGGATTTCAGCTACGATATTTTAAACAGCGATATCAGCGAATATATAACGGGAAAAAGCTACAGCAAAAGCTCGGGCGGCATAGCCTGCAGCGTTTCTTATTCTGACGGCTTTAGCTATGAGCTCAGCGTTAATGCAATTAATATAAATAATAAATCTGTAAATAAAAATTCTATTTTTGTTGCAAGAAATGCAATTTATGATTATAATGGAATTATTAATCTTGAAAACGGCGAGGTGCTTTACAGCATTTATTCTGACGGCACCTTCAGAGCAAGGCGGTTAAATGTATGGCAAAGTTAAATGAAGAGGGCTTAAAAAAGCAGATAAAGGAGGGCAGCTTTTCAAATGCCTATATGCTTTACGGTACTGAAAACTACCTTAAGGATTTGTACCTGTCGCGCCTTAAAAAGAAGCTTATTAACCCTGCGTTTGCTGATTTTAACTATCACGCTTTTGAGGGCAGAGACGTTTCAATTGACGATATAATTCTTGCTGCGCAGACCGTTCCCATGATGAGCGAATATTCGCTTATTGTAGTTCACGATTTTCCGTTTGATGAAAACAAGGAGGCAGTTAAGGCGCTCAAGGAATTCCTCAGCGATATGCCCGATTACTGCATAACTGTTTTCTGGTATGAATCAATTGTTATTGAAACCAAAAAGGATTCCCCCTGGAAGGGCGTAATAAGCGCGTTTACAAAGGCGGGCAGTGCGGTTGAGATTAATGAGAGAACAGTCGGCGAGCTTATAAAGCTGCTTTGCGCCTATGCGTCAAAGCGTGGCTGTAATCTTGAAAGAAATAACGCCTCTTATCTTATCGAGGTTTCGGGGCAGAATCTACAGACTCTTTTCAACGAGCTTGATAAAATCTGCTCTTATGTCAAAAGCGGTGAAATTACAAGAGAGCATATCAACTCCCTTGCCACAAAAACGCTCCAGGCAAAAATTTTTGATATTTCAAAATTCATCATTCAGGGCAACAGCGACCTTGCGTATAACGGAATTTTTGCGCTTCTTTATCAGAAGGAGGAGGCAAAGAGCATTCTCTCGGCAATCGCCTCTTACTACGTTGATATGTACAGGGTAAAATGCGCAAAGGAGGCGGGAAAGGTTCCCGCGGATGTAGCTCAGCATTATAACTACGGCAACCGTGACTGGATTCTGAGTAAGGCTGCGGCGGATTCGTCAAAAATCTCGCTTAATTCCTTAAGGGAGGCGCTTGATATTCTTGCAAACGCCGATTTTCAGATTAAATCAAACGCCGCTCAGCCGGACATAATTCTTGAGGAGGCTGTTGCAAAGCTCCTTATGCTGAGGAATAAATATGAGTGAAAAGCTTAAAATCTCTCAGGCTGTAATAGTTGAGGGAAAGTATGATAAAATAAAGCTCGAGGGCATAATTGACGCGTTTATAATTGAAACTGACGGCTTTGGAATTTTCAAGGATAAAAAGCGCCTTGCGTTTATAAAAAAGCTTGCAAGGGAAAGGGGAATCGCCGTTATAACCGATTCAGACCACGCAGGCTTTATGATAAGAAATTACATCTCCTCGGGTGTTCCGAAAGACAGAATTTTCAACGTTTATATCCCTGATATTTACGGCAAGGAAAAGCGTAAAAAAACTGCGTCGAAGGAGGGAAAGCTCGGCGTTGAGGGAATGACTAAGGAGGTCATCCTTGAGGCTTTTAAAAAAGCCGGTTTAGAATTCAGCGAGGTTGAGTGCGAAAACCCCGTAACGCCTTATGATTTATATGAGGCTGGCTTTTCGGGCAGGGAAAACTCAAAGGAAAAAAGAAGGGCGCTTCTCAGAGCGCTTGACTTGCCCGAGTTTTTATCAGCCTCGTCGCTGATTTCCTGCATAAACAACACAATGACAAGGGAAGAATTTCTGAGCCTTGCACAAGGGCTTGAATTATAAATTCGAGAGGACTTAATATTGAGCAGAGAGACACGAATATTTTTAAATATTGTAGGCTTCAGCCTTATAGCCGTTTGCCTTTTAGGGGTAAAGTTTTTTGAGAGCACTCTTATGCTTTATCCCGCGGGGTTAATCGCGCTTATACTGTTTTTCTTAAGCTTTATTCACGATAAGGACGATAAGAACGGCAGCTTCGGCAAGCCTAAGAAAAAAGCTGTAAGACCCGCGAGCGATACGGGCGAGCTTACCGAGAGGGAAATTGAAAGGTTAGTCAGGGAGGAGAGACCCGTTATATGCCGCGGGCAGTCGATTTTTTACAACACCTCCGCCTTGAACAGGGCTGTTTCAAAAAGCTCAACCTACAGCTATAAGGGCACGCTTCGCCTTGATGAGGAGGCTCCCGTTATCTCAGTTTACGAAAACGGTAATAAGGTGCAGGAATACGTTCTTCAGCCTAAAAAGAACGAGGATTTAACGGGAAAGCGCTTCCGCTTTGAAACTAAGGTTTACTTTGAAAAGCAAAGCTGCCTCGTTGCGCTTACTGAGGGCTATATTGTAAATATGGGCGAGGATATAAGCAAAACAACCTACGATATGCTTCGCATCTCGTACAGGCTCGAAAAGCATTATTTTGAAAAGGATACTAAAAATATCTGCAGCGTTTCTTATCTCCGCACAAACGGCAAGGAGCTTGAAAGCAAGGGGCTTCGCTTTCCCGGTAAGGTTACGGGAAAAAACGTTCGCTGCGTAGGCATTTGCCAGAAATGCGGTAAATCCTTCACGTTTTTCACCTATAATTACCCGAAGGAATATGCCGAGCCCGTTTATTCGGACGACGGACTTTACGTTTATAAGCTGACGGAAAAAATTCCCGATAAACAGCTTCTTACCTGGAAAAGGGAAAAGGACGGAAAAACATTCAGGTATTATAACAGCTTCTGCTGTCCGCACTGCGGCGAGCCGTATATCGATTACCGCCGCAACAGAGAGCTTAAGCGAATGGGCAACCTTGCCTGCGTTCATATAGGGCATAAGGAATACAGCGGTTATTAATATAATCAGCAAAGGAGAGAGGTATGAAAAAGTTAGCTGTGGGCATTCTCGCCCATGTTGATTCAGGAAAAACCACCCTCTCCGAAGCTATGCTTTACTGCACGGGAAATATAAACACCCTCGGCAGAGTTGACAGGCGCGACTCTTTCCTTGACACCTTCTACCTTGAAAGGGAGAGGGGAATCACTATATTTTCCAAGCAGGCAGTATTAAAATATAAAGACACGGAATTCACTCTTCTTGACACCCCGGGCCACGTTGATTTTTCGGCGGAAGCAGAGCGCACTCTTCAAGTGCTCGATTACGCCGTTCTTGTTATCAGCGGAAGCGACGGAGTTCAGAGCCATACGGAAACTATCTGGAGGCTCCTTGAAAAGTACAGAGTTCCGTGCTTTATTTTTGTGAATAAAACCGACCTTGACGGTGTTGACTGCGAGGTGGTTATAAATAAAATCAGGGAGAGGCTCAGCGAAAACGCCGTCGATTTCAGCCATCAGAGCGGCGAAGCGCTGCTTGAAAGCGTAGCTGTGTGCGATGACTTCCTGCTTGAAAAATACTATGACGGCGCACTCGAAAAGCGCGATATTGTTAACGCGGTTAAGGAGCGCAGGCTGTTTCCGTGTATGTTCGGCTCCGCGCTGAGGCTTGACGGCGTTGAGGATTTTCTCGAATGCCTTTACAGCTATACCGCGCCTCCCGAGTATAAAAAGGAATTCGGCGCAAAGGTCTATAAAATCTCCGAGGACGCTCAGGGCAACAGACTCACTCACCTGAAAATAACGGGCGGCTCGCTTAAGGTTAAGGACGTTCTAAAGAGCGATAAAAACGAAAACGCCGAAAAGGTCAATCAGATACGGATTTATTCGGGCGACAAATTTGAAGCTGTAAGCGAAGCGCAGGCGGGAACGGTCTGCGCCGTAACGGGAATAAGCTTTGCTCTTTCTGGAGACGGCCTCGGCGCTGAGAAAAACTCTCCGCTTCCCGTTCTTGAGCCCGTTCTGACCTACAGCGTGATAATCAACGACGGTACTGACAGCCACACCGTTCTTGCAAAGCTGAAACTGCTTGAAAGCGAGGACCCTCAGCTTAAGGTTGTGTGGAACGAAAGGCTCTGCGAAATTCAGCTTCAGCTTATGGGCGATATTCAGCTCGAGGTGCTCAAAGCAATTGCCGAAAGCAGGTTCGGGCTTGATATTTCCTTCGGCAAGGGCAGCATTAATTATAAAGAAACAATAGTGAATACCGTTGAGGGCGTGGGGCATTTTGAGCCGCTCAGGCACTATGCCGAGGTGCACCTGCTTCTGAAACCCGCAAAGCGCAACAGCGGTCTTGTCTTTAAATCCGAGTGCAAGGAGGACGTGCTTGATAAAAACTGGCAGCGCCTTATTCTCACTCACCTTTATGAAAAAACACATCTCGGCGTGCTTACGGGCTCACCGATTACCGATATGGAAATCATTATCGCCTCGGGCAGAGCTCACCCCAAGCACACCGAGGGCGGCGATTTCCGCCAGGCAACGTACAGGGCGGTCCGCCAGGGGCTGATGAGCGCGGAGTCCGTTCTCCTTGAGCCTATTTACGAGTTCACTCTTGAGGTGCCAAACGAAAACACAGGCCGCGCGCTGTCTGATATTCAGCGTATGTCCGGTAGCTTCGAGCCGTTTGAGCAGGGAGTTGAAACAACTGTGATTAACGGCACCGCTCCCGTATCGGAAATGAGCGAATACACAAGAGAGGTTATGCAATACACAAGGGGCAGGGGAAGCCTCTCCTGCAGGCTTAAGGGCTATGATATCTGCCATAATGCCGATGAGGTTATCGAGGCTGTAGGATATAACGCCGAGGGCGATACGTATAATACTCCTGATTCCGTATTCTGCTCACACGGCGCGGGCTATAACGTTAAATGGAACGATGTCAAGGCGCATATGCACCTGCCGTCCGCTCTCGCTAAGCCAAAGCAGCAGGCGGTGCAGCTCAGAAGCGACAGCGTAATTTCAAAAGCAAGGGGCAGAAAGGATATTTTCACCCTTGATAAAGAGCTGATTAAAATATTTGAAAACACTTACGGTCCGATTAAAAGCAGAAACGAATATTCTCAGCCTTCCGTTACATATTCCGAAAAGGTTAAAAACGAAAGCTACAAGCGCAAAAATAAAACTAACTATGACGGAACGGAATATCTTCTCGTTGACGGCTATAACGTAATCTATTCCTGGGATAACCTAAGGGAGCTTGCCGAAAGCAGTATCGACGGCGCAAGAACTGCGCTTATCAATATTCTGTGCAATTATACGGGCTATAAAAAATGCGAAACGATTCTCGTTTTTGACGCATATAAGGTCAAGGGCAACACGCGCGAGGTTGAAAAAATAGACAACATCAGCGTTGTCTACACAAAGGAAGCCGAAACGGCAGATATGTATATCGAAAAAACCTCGCACAAGCTTGCTAAAAATAACAAGGTAAGGGTTGTAACCTCTGACGCGCTTGAGCAGCTTATCATTCTCGGAAGCGGCGCGCTGAGAGTTTCCTCACGGGAATTTCAGTTTGAGGTTGAGCAGGCGCAGGAGGAAATCCGAAGGCTGATTGAAGAAAAGGGATAAAAGAAAAATGCAGGTTCATTAGAGAAGGTGCCATAACGAAGGTTTTGAAAGTAAGTAGAAACAATCGTTATGG
>CAMOWP010000047.1 GCA_946628455.1 uncultured Clostridia bacterium
CGACGCCGAGGAGAAAAGAGTTGAGCTTCATCTCCATACCTCGATGTCTGAAATGGACGGAATTACCGCTCCCAAAAAGCTCGTTGAAAGAGCTGCGAAATGGGGACACAAGGCAATTGCCGTAACGGACCACGGCGTTGTTCAGGCGCTTCCCGAAGCATATTTTGCCGCAAAGAAAAACGGAATAAAGCTTATTCTCGGTATGGAGGGATACCTCGTTGACGATTCAAAGTATCCCGATTTTATGAATATGAAAAACAAGGAGATTAAGCGTAATCACATAATCCTTCTTGTTAAAGAGGACACCTCGCTTGATGAGAGTATTCCGAAGGAAGAACGCAAGTACGGACGTAAAAATCTGTACGAGCTCATCTCTCATTCAAACGTTAAAACCTTTAAAACGCGTCCTCTTATTCCGAAATCGCTTCTCGCTCAGAAGCGCGGCGGAATCCTTATCGGCTCAGCCTGCGAGCAGGGCGAGCTTATCCAGGCAATCCTCAACGGCGCAAGCGATGAGGAGCTTGAAAAGCTCGCTGAATTTTACGACTATATCGAAATTCAGCCGAACGGAAATAACGCGTTTATGCTCCGTTCGGAAAGAGACCTTCACGCAGGCATTACTACCGAAGAGGACTTAACCAATATCAACAAGCGCCTCGTCCGCCTTGCGGACAAGCTCGGAAAGCTTGTCGTTGCAACGGGAGACGTTCATTTCCTTGATGAAAAGGACGCTAAATTCAGAGCGATTATTCAGGCATCAATGGGCTTTAGCGACTGCGATATGCAGGCTCCTCTCTATTTCAAAACAACTGAGGAAATGCTTAAGGACTTTGAGTGGGCAGGGGACAGAGCAAAGGAATTTGTTATTGATAACCCGAATAAAATCGCCGATATGATTCAGGATGACATCCCGCCGATTCCTCCCGGAACCTTCCAGCCGTATATCGAAGGAGCTGACGATGAGCTCACCGAAAAATGCTGGAACACCGCAAAGGAATTTTACGGCGACCCTGTTCCCGAATACGTTGCAAGCAGGCTCACGCGTGAGCTTGATTCAATTATTTCAAACGGCTTCGGCGTGCTTTACGTTATCGCTAAAAGACTCGTTGAGCAAAGCGAAAAGCTCGGTTATCTTGTCGGCTCAAGAGGCTCGGTAGGCTCGTCGCTCGTTGCTCATTTCGGCGGTATATCGGAGGTTAACCCTCTCGCGCCGCACTATTACTGCAAAAAGTGTAAGCACAGCGAATTCTTCACAAAGGGCGAATACGGTTCAGGCTTTGACCTTCCTGCCAAGAATTGCCCCGAATGCGGGGAGCCTATGAAGCGCGACGGTCACGAAATCCCGTTTGAAACCTTCCTCGGCTTCCACGGCGATAAATCTCCCGATATCGACCTTAATTTCTCAGGCGAGGTTCAGGGCAGAATTCACCGCTTTACCGAGGAGCTCTTCGGTAAGGAATACGTGTTCAAGGCAGGCACTATGGCAACCGTAGCTGATAAAACCGCCTTCGGCTTTGTTAAAAAATACCTTGACGAGCGCGAGCTTGACGCAACTACCCCGAGAGCTGAGATTGACAGACTCACTATCGGCTGCACGGGAATTAAGCGAACAACCGGTCAGCACCCCGGCGGTATGGTAGTAGTTCCCGATAAATACACAGTTGAGGATTTCACTCCTATTCAGTATCCCTCAAACGATGAAAAGAAGGGAACGTACACAACTCATTTCGACTTTAAAAACTCGCTTCACGATACTCTTTTAAAGCTCGATGAGCTCGGCCACGATAATCCTACCTTGTATAAATATCTGGAGGATTCAACGTGGATTCCCGTTATGGACGTTGACCTTTCAGACCCGAATCTTTATAAGCTCATAACGTCAACCGAGCCGATTGGCGTAAGCGAGGACGACATTGACTGCCCTACGGGCACGCTCGCAATCCCCGAAATGGGAACGCCGTTCGTTATCGGAATGCTTATTGACGCTCAGCCGAAAACGTTTGCCGATTTGCTTCAGATTTCAGGCCTGTCTCACGGCACTGACGTCTGGCTCGGAAACGCGCAGGATTTAATCAAGGACGGAATCTGCGATATTTCAGGAGTTATCGGCTGCCGAGACGATATTATGACTCACCTTATCCACGTTGCAGAAAAATACGAGCGCGAAACGGGAAAGAAATCGCCTCTTTCAAAAGAGGACTGCTTCCAGATTATGGAATATACCCGAAAGGGTCAAGCGCCCAAACAGCTTCCGCCTTATGAGGACGCAATGAAAACCATCGGCGTTGAGCAGTGGTATATCGATTCGTGCTATAAGATTAAATATATGTTCCCGAAGGCTCACGCGGCGGCTTACGTTATCGCTGCGTTGAGAATTGCGTGGTATAAAATCTACTATCCGCTTCAGTTTTATTCAGCTTATTTCACCGTTCGCGGCGGCGCAATTGACGCAGTTGCAGCAGTTCAGGGAAAAAATGCTGTTAAGGAAAAGATGAAAGCGATTAAGCTTAAGGGAACAGAGGCAACAGCTAAGGAAGAATCGCAGTACGTCGTTCTTCAGATAGTTATTGAAATGCTCGCAAGAGGCTTTGAGTTCCTCCCCGTTGACCTTTATAAATCCGATTACAGAATTTATAAAATCGAGGACGGAAAAATCAGGCTTCCGTTTTCTGCAATTGACGGAATAGGCGAAACCGCGGCAATTGCCATTGCAGACGCGGTTAAAAGAAATCCCGACGGCTTCGTTGCGGCTGATGACCTTGCCGCAGAGCCGGGAGTAGGCAAGAGTGTTGTTGACGCGCTTCGCGAGGCAGGCGCTCTCGGCGACCTTCCCGAAACAATGCAGATTTCCTTCTTCGGCATATAATATAATTAATTAAAACTTGACAACATCACTTTAGCGTGGTAGTATGTTACCACACTAAAGTGAAACAAGGAATGGTAGTAATTATGAGATATCAGAAAATTACACCCGAGGGCTCGCGCGATTTCCTGTTTGAGGAGTGCGACGACAGAAGAGTAGTTGAACACACCCTTGCAGATTTATTCAAGCAGGGCGGCTACCGCAAGGTGCTCACCCCAGCAATTGAATTTTTTGACGTTTTCAAAAGCGATAACACGGGAATTCAGGCTGAGGAGATGTTCAAGCTCACAGACGCAAGGGGTAGAACAACCGTTCTCCGCCCCGATAACACAATGCCTATCGCGCGAATGGTTGCAACGCGCCTCAGCGAGGAGGATTTCCCCGTAAGGCTCTACTATAACCAGAGCGTGTTTGTGCGCAACAAGGACCTTGCAGGCAGAACAAATGAGATTGCGCAAAGCGGAATTGAGTTTATCGGCGACGGCTCTGTTGAGGCTGACCTTGAGGTTATCAGGCTCGCCGTTCAGAGTCTTAAGAGCTGCAAGCTGAATTCCTTCAAAATCGAAATCGGAAACGCCGCCTTCTTTAACGCAATTCTTTCAAAAATGAATATCGGCGACAATGAGAAGGCGGACATCTGCAATCTCATTGAGGGCAAGAATTACGCAGCGCTCGGTGATTTTCTTGATAAGCTCGGTGATACAAGAGAGACAAGAGTGATTAAAAAGCTTCCGCGCCTTTTCGGTGGCGTTGAGGTAATCGACGAGGCTAAGCGGCTTTACGATGACAGGGAGGCCGTTGAAGCGCTTAAATACCTGAAACAGCTTTACGGCGCGCTTTGCGACGAGGGTCTCGGCGATTCAATTATGCTTGACCTCGGGCTCGTTAACCGCTCGAATTATTACACAGGCGTTATCTTCCATGGCTATGCAGAGGGCTCGGGGCTGACTATTCTCTCAGGCGGTCGCTACGATAACCTGCTCGGTGAGTTCGGAATGCCCGCTCCCGCTATCGGCTTCGGCGTTGAGGTAGGCGCTGTGTGCGAGGCTATGAGAGAGACCATTAACGTTGAAAGGCCGCTGAGAATTGCGCTTACAAAGGGCAGGCTTGAAAAGAGCAGCGTTAAGCTTTTCAAAACTATGGGGCTTGACACCTCGCAGCTTGAGAATAAAGGACGGCGCCTCATCCTTCCTGTTGATAAATATGAGGCGGTGCTCTCAAAGGCTCCCGATGTTATAACGTACGTTGAGCACGGCGTTTGCGATATCGGTATAGTCGGCAAGGACACGATAGTTGAACACGGCTCCTCCTTTTATGAGGTGATTGACCTCGGAATCGGAAAATGCCGCTTCGCGCTTGCGTGCCCGAAGGGGGAGGATTTCTTCTCAGGCTATAAAAGAAAGGTTGTAGCGTCCAAATATCCAAAGGTTGCAAAGGAATTCTTTGAATCAAAGGGAATGGACGTTGAGATAATAAAAATCGAGGGCAGCGTAGAGCTTGCTCCTCTGCTCGGGCTTGCCGACGGTATCGTTGATATTGTTGAAACAGGCTCAACTCTTAAGGAAAACGGCCTTGAAATTGTTGAGGAAATACTCCCGATTTCCGCAAGGGTAATAGTAAATATGGCGTCAATGAAGCTTCGCAAAAATGAAATTGAAAGCTTCTTAAATGACTTGGAGCTTGCCTCCGAGGTTTAAAAAGGAGAATAACAATGAAAATTACGAAAGCAAACGGAAAAAGCGAATATGCTCTTATTGAAAGCTTGAAAAAGCGCTCAGGTGAAACCGACCAGAAGGTTGTTGACATCGTAAGCTCTATTATCGAAGGAGTAAGGGATAACGGCGATGAGGCTGTAAGAGAGTATACTGTACGCTTCGACGGCGCAGTTCCTCACAAGTTTGTTATTGAAAAGGAGGAGCTTAACCAGTATCTTAACGAGGTTGACGACAAGTTTAAAATTGCGCTTATCAACGCCAAAAATAACATTAAGGATTATCACCTTCATCAGCTTGAAAGAAGCTGGATAACAACGAGGGGAACAGGCATAATTATGGGTCAGCAGGTTCGCGGGCTTGAAAAGGTCGGAATCTACGTTCCCGGCGGTACAGCCGCATATCCCTCAAGCGTGCTTATGAATGCAATACCTGCAAAAATCGCAGGCTGCGGCGAAATAATTATGGTAACGCCTCCGGGAAAGGACGGCAAGCCGAATCCTAACATTATGGCTGCTGCGGCAATTGCAGGCGTTTCAAGAGTATTTATGGTAGGCGGAGCTCAGGCAATCGCCGCGCTTGCTTACGGAACGGAAAAAATTCCGAAGGTTGATAAGATTGTAGGCCCGGGCAATGTATTCGTTGCAACGGCTAAGAGGCTTCTTTACGGCGTTGTTGACATTGATATGGTAGCAGGGCCGAGCGAAATCCTTATCGTTGCAGATAAAACTGCCGAGCCCTCCTTCCTTGCGGCGGACCTTATGAGCCAGGCTGAGCATGACCCGCTTGCCTCCGCAATTCTTCTTACTACTGACGACGGAATTGCAAAAAGAACACTCCATGAAATTGAAAAGCAGATTAAAACTCTTGAGAGACAGGAAATAATCAGAAAATCGCTTGACAGCTACGGTGAGATTATCGTCTGCGATAATCTTGACCAGGCGTTCCGCTTTGCAAACGAGCTTTCGCCTGAGCACTGCGAGCTTTGCGTTGCCGAGCCTCTCAAGTATGTCGGCAGAGTTTATAACGCAGGCTCGGTATTCCTCGGAAACTGGGCGCCGGAGCCGCTCGGAGATTATTATGCAGGTCCCAACCACGTTCTTCCTACCTCGGGAACTGCAAGATTCTTCTCGCCTCTCGGCGTTGAAACGTTTACAAAGAAATCGTCGTATATCTATTACACAAGCACCGATTTGAGAAACGCTAAAGAGGATATCATAAAGCTTGCGGAAACGGAGGGCTTAACAGCTCACGCAAACTCAATCAAGGTAAGATTTCAGTAAAGGCGGTTAATAATATGAGGACAGCTAAAATTGAAAGAAACACAAAGGAAACTCAGATAGCGCTTGAGCTTTGCCTTGACGGCGGCGAGGTTGAAATTTCAACAGGCATCGGTTTTTTTGACCATATGCTCACAGCCTTTGCGCATCACGGCGGCTTCGGCTTAAAGCTTAAAGCTACGGGAGACCTTGAGGTTGACACTCACCACACAGCCGAGGACGTTGGCATAGTTCTCGGAAAGGCGTTTAACGAGGCGCTCGGCGATATGAGCGGAATAACGCGTTACGGCAGCTTTTCAATCCCTATGGACGACAGCCTTGCAAACGTGTCTCTTGATATTTCAAACAGACCGTTTCTTGTTTATAACGCAACTCCCGCCCAGGAAAAGTGCGGCGATTTTGAAAGCTGCTGCGCTGAGGAATTCTGGCGCGCTTTTGCTATGAACTCAAAAATCACGCTTCACATCAACGTGCCTTACGGCAATAACGCTCACCACCAGCTTGAAGCTGAGTTCAAGGCTGTTGCGCACGCGCTTAAAATTGCCGTTTCAAGGAATGCAGACGGAAGCTTACTCTCAACGAAGGGCGTGCTTTAATTATGATAATTTTCCCTGCAATTGATATTATTGACGGCAAGCCCGTCCGCCTCTTTAAAGGCGATTTCAGCACTGCCGAGCAGGTTGCCGATAACGCGCTTGAAACCGCAAAAGGCTTTGAAGAGGTCGGCGCAGAGTGGATACATATGGTTGACCTTGATGGCTCGCTTCAGAAAAAAAGAGTGAACGCTGAAACCTTTATCTCCGTTGCAAAGAATACCTCGCTTAAGGTTGAACTCGGCGGCGGAATAAGAACGCTTGAGGACATTCAGTTTTACGCAGAAAACGGAATAAGCCGCGTTATTCTCGGCTCCGTTGCTCTCAAAAATCCCGAGCTTGTTAAGGAAGCAGTCAGGGAATTCGGAGAGCTTATTGCTGTCGGCATAGACGCAAAGGGCGGCTTCGTTGCAACTGAGGGATGGACAGAGGGCTCTGATGCTCATTTCATCGACCTTGCAAAACAGATGGAGGCTATCGGAGTCAGAACAATTATTTACACTGACATTTCCAAGGACGGAACGCTGAGCGGGCCCAATATTCAGCAGCTGACTCAACTCAATAACGCCGTTTCGTGCGATATTACAGCCTCCGGCGGCGTTACTGATATTGACGATATTAAAGCGCTCAGGGACAATAAGCTTTACGGCGCAATCTGCGGAAAGTCAATATATAAGGGAACGCTCTCGCTTAAAGAGGCAATCGAGGTGTGCAGATGATTGATATTGAAAAGTATTTTAAAAAGGGCGATTTAATCCCTGCAATAATTCAGGAGGCTTCAACGGGCGAGGTTTTAATGCTCGCTTATATGAACAGAGAATCCCTGAAAAAAACGCTTGAAACGGGCTACACCTGGTTCTGGTCGCGCTCAAGGCAGGAGCTCTGGAACAAGGGCGCTACCTCGGGACACGTTCAGAAGATAACAGAGATTAAGGGCGACTGCGACGACGACACGCTTCTTATCAAGGTTATCCAGACGGGGGCAGCGTGTCATACAGGAAATCACAGCTGTTTTTTTAAAGATGTTGATTTTGAAATTAAGAGTTAAGAATTAAAGATTAAGAATTGAGGGCGGGCGCTGCCCGCACCCGATTATAGTGAGAAAGCAAATGGATTATATAAGAAACGATTACGAAACTATTCTTGCAAGAAGAGAGGCGAAGGAGGAAGGCTCCTACACCTGTTATCTCTTTGAGCAGGGGCTTGATAAAATTTTAAAGAAGGTCGGCGAGGAGAGCACCGAAATGGTCATTGCCGCCAAAAACGGCGATAAGGACGAGACGGTGGGCGAAATCTGCGACCTTATTTACCATACTCTTGTTATGATGGTAAATGAAAATATAACAATAGAGGATGTTGAAGCCGTTCTCGCAAAGAGAGCGGAGAAGGCAGGCAACCTCAAAAAATTTCATAAGGTTGATAAGAATTCATAATGGCGTATAAAAAATGGATAGTCAGAAGCGCTGATAAGGAAAAGGCGACTGAGCTTAGCGAAAAATTTAATATGGACGCGTTTATCGCCTATCTTCTTGTTTCAAGAGGGTTTGACGACGCTCTTTCTGTCGGAACCTTTATAGGCGATTCCTTCGTTTCTGTCTCTCCGTTTAATTTTGCGGATATGGAGGAGGCGGCGTTTTGCATCGGCGACGCTATAGATATGGGTGAAAAAATCTGTATCTACGGCGATTATGACTGCGACGGCGTAACCTCAACAGCCCTGCTTTACAGCTTTCTTAAGGATGAGGGCGCGGATGTTTTTTATTACATCCCGTCACGAGAGGGCGAGGGCTACGGCCTCAATAACGCGGCTATTGATAAAATTCACGAAAAAGGCGCTGACCTTATAATTACCGTTGATAACGGCATAAGTTCAATTGAAGAGGCGGAGTATATTTACTCTCTCGGTATGAGGCTCGTTGTAACGGACCATCATCAGCTTTCCGATACTCTTCCGCGGGCTGAGGCTGTAATCAATCCTTACAGAAAAGAGAACACCCTTGAATTCAGGGATTACTGCGGAGTCGGCGTTGCGTTCAAGCTTGTGAGCGCTATGTACGAGGGCGATATAAACGATATTGCCTCGCGGTTTATCGACCTTGTTGCTATTGGAACTATTGCGGACGTTGTTCCGCTTATTGATGAAAACAGAGCCTTCGTTAAAGCGGGGCTTGAAAAAATCAATAACTCGCCGAGAATGTCAGTTGCGGTTTTTAAAGCCGCAATGTCTCTTAACGATTCAAAAAAGGTGTTCTCAGCAGGGGATATAGCCTTTCAGCTTTGCCCGAGGATAAACGCCATGGGCAGAATGGACGACGCTTATAAGGCTGTTGAATTTCTGATTGACGAGGACGAGGAGAGCTGTAAGTTCAGGCTCGGACAGCTTAATGCGGAAAACTCTCACCGCCAGGAGACCGAAAGGGAAATACTTGAGGACGTTGAAAGGCAGATAAGCGAAAGACCCAGCATACTGAACAGAAGGGTTATTGTTGTTTCGGGAAACGGGTATCATAACGGAGTAGTCGGAATAGTTGCAAGCCATATCTGTGAAAAGTACGGAAAGCCTGCGTTTATAATAGGCGTTGACGAAAACGGTATTGCCCGCGGTTCAGCGCGTTCAATTGAAGGCTTCAATATTTTTGAAGCGATTAATTTCTGCAAGGAGGATTTAATCCGTTTCGGAGGACATCCGCTTGCAGCAGGCGTGACTATGAAAAAAGAAAATCTTGACTCTTTTACAAAGCATATCAACGAGTATGCCCTGAGGGAATATGAATTAATGCCCGCTCCGAGCCTTACTCTTGACTGCAGGATTTCACCCGATTATCTCAGCCTTGATTTAGTTGATTCCTTAAGCGTTTTAGAGCCTTACGGCGCTTCAAATCTTCAGCCCGTTTTCGGCGTTTATTCGCTCAGGATAATTAACATAACGCCGCTCAGCGAGGGCAGGCACATAAGGCTTGAGCTTGAAAAGAAGGGAAAGAGGATAAGGGTTGTCATATTCGGAACGCCATACAGCGAATTTCCTTATAAAATCGGTGATACCGTTAACGTTGCCGTTAAGGTTTCAAAAAACTTTTACAAAGAAAAATACTACCTGTCAGTTCAGGCGGTTGACATACATCTTTCCTCGGTTGACGGGGATAAATATTTTAAAGAGAAAAATGCTTATGAAAGCTTCAGGCTGACTAAAAGAGGGGATAAAAGCCTGTATCCTGACAGAGAGGTCTGCGCCGCAGTTTACAGATACCTCAAGGCCTGCGGCGGATATAATTTCACAACAGACGAGCTTTATTTCAGGCTGCAGGATAAGGTAACCTACGGGCAGCTGATTTTTGCGCTTGCCGCCTTCAGGCAGGCGGGGCTCATAAGCGTTGAGGATAAAATTACGCTTTTACCTGCAAATAATAAGGTAAAGCTTGACGAAACAGAGATTTTAAAAACCGTAAGGGAGAGGCTTAATATTGGCTGAGCAAATCAAGTACGAGGATTATAACGACCATTTTGCTGATTTTTTTGAGGAGGTTGAAAAGAATCCCTCATATGACAGCGAAAGAATAAAGAGAGCGTATGAGCTTGCAAGGGAGGCGCACAAGGACCAGAGGCGTCGCTCGGGCGAGCCTTACATTATGCACCCTGTTGCTGTTGCAAAGATTCTCTTTGATATGGGTATGGATAACGACTGTATTGTTTCAGCCCTCCTTCACGATGTTGTTGAGGATACAAAGTATTCTCTTGATTTTATCAAGGAGCAGTTCGGAGACGACGTCGCACTGCTTGTTGACGGCGTTACAAAGCTCGGCCAGGTTCCGCTTTCCTCGCGCGAGGAGGTGCAGGCGGAGAACATAAGAAAAATGTTCATCGCCATGAATCAGGACGTAAGAGTTATCATTATCAAGCTTGCTGACAGGCTCCATAATATGAGAACGCTTCAGCATATGCCGCCTTATAAGCAGAGGCAGAAATCGCTTGAAACGCTTGAAATTTACGCTCCTATCGCTCACCGTCTCGGTATCCGTGCGTTTAAGGAGGAGATGGAGGACCTCGCAATCCGCTATCTTGACCCCGTTGCGTACCGCGATATTGAGAATAATCTTTCTATGAAGAAGGAGGAGGGCGAAAAGTTCCTCAGGGAGATTACCGACGAGCTTAAGGAAAAGCTGACTCCGCTTATGAAAAACTGCCAGATTACCTCAAGAGTTAAATCCGTTCACGGCATATTCAGAAAAATCTATCTCAGAGGCAAGAACTTTGAGGAAATCTATGATATTTACGCAGTAAGAATAATTGTTGATTCAATGATTGACTGCTATAACGCGCTCGGTATAGTTCACGATATGTTTATCCCTCTGCCGGGCAGATTCAAGGATTACATCTCAACCCCGAAGCCTAATATGTATCAGTCGCTCCATACAACCGTTCTCTCTCAGAAGGGCGTTCCTTTTGAAATACAGATAAGAACGTGGGATATGCACAAAACGGCTGAATACGGCATTGCGGCGCACTGGAAATATAAGCTCGGCAAGGGCGGAACCGATAAGCTTGACAATTCGCTTCAGTGGATAAATCAGATGGTTGAAAACCAGAATACGGACGATGCCGCAGAGCTTGTTGCAACCATAAAGGGCGAGCTTGCGATTGACGAGATTTACGTTTTCACCCCGAAGGGAGACGTTAAGGCGCTTCCGAAAGGCTCAACTGTTATCGACTTTGCGTATGCCATTCACTCCGCGGTAGGCAATAAAATGGTCGGCGCTAAGGTCGACGGAAGAATCGTTCCGCTTGACACGGTAGTAAGAACAGGTCAGATTGTTGAGGTGCTTACCTCAAATCAGCAGGGAAAGGGTCCGTCAAGGGACTGGCTCAATATCGTAAAAACAAGCGAGGCGCGCTCAAAAATCCGCTCCTGGTT
>CAMOWP010000048.1 GCA_946628455.1 uncultured Clostridia bacterium
GAGCCGCAGTATGCCTGGGCTTGCGATGAAAACGGAAATATGAGCCAGGAGGGCTGCTACTACGGCCCCATCCGCCTTGCTCAGCTTTATGAAAGCTTTATTATCGCGGCTAAGGATAAGCCCTACAAGGTTTCAATGTTTGAATCAGGCGCTGCCGAGGGCGAAGGAACGCTGTTTGACACTTATTTAACCAAGATTATGGAAAACAGTACAAACAGCGATTATTTCACCTCCGTTTCAACTCACTCTTACTGGAGCGATAAACAGCGTAAGCAAAGCTGTATGAATTATCTCAGAAAAAAATATCCAAGCCTTTCGGTTGCCTGCACTGAGTATTGCCAGATGACTAATGATAAGAGCACGGGAGTATGGGAAATCAGCTCTCCGATTGAATGGTGGCTTCCGGAAAGAAACGGGCTGACTATTGAATACGGCGTTCAGATGGCAAGAATAATTAACGAGGATTTAACTACACTGAACGCAACGGAATGGAACTGGTGGCTCGGTGTTTCTAACGGCTATTATCCCGACGGTCTTGTTTACATAGACCATGAGGATAACGATAAAACCTTTGTTGAAACCTCAAAGAGGCTCTGGTGCTTTGGTAACTACTCAAAATTCATTGACGAGGGAGCAAAACGCGTCAGGATAACTGAGGCTCAAAGCGACGTTATCTCCTCAGCCTTCCTCAATCCCGACGGAAAGCTGACAGTGGTTTACGTCAATACTGATTCTTCAGCTAAAAAGGTTAACCTTAACGCAGGCGGCTACAGCTCCTACAGCGTTTACGAAACAAGCGCTTCAAAGGACCTTGAGCTTACAGCCTCAGGTGATTTCAAAATCGGAGAGGAAATATCTCTTCCTCAGACCTCCGTTGTTTCGGTTGTCCTCTCTAATTAAGCTTGTTAACGGCAATTTGTTATTTTTTATATAATATAAATAAAATTTTAAAAATTAACTGATTGTTATTGACATATTAGACAAAATATTATACAATTTTACCAATGATATTTTTTTGGAGGAAAAATTTATGTCAATTATAAGAAACGTAACAATAGTCGGTCACGCTTCCAAAGGCAAGACCACTCTCAGCGAGGCTATGCTCAACGTTGCAGGCGTTACTGAGAGAATGGGTAATATAGCTGACGGTAACACTGTGTCTGACTTCGATTCAGAGGAAAAGAAGAGAGGGGTCAGCATCCTTTCATCTGTTCTTCAGTTCAACTATGCAGGCGCAAAGTTTAACCTGATAGACACTCCTGGCCTTTTTGACTTTGCTATCGGACAGGCTGAGGGTATGCGCGCAGCTGAAACAGCAATTCTCGTTGTTTCATCACGTTCGGGAATCGCTGCAGGTGCAGAAAAGGCATTCAAAAACGCAACCGCTAAGGGTCTTGCAAGAATCATCGTTACAACTAAAATGGACGATGAAAGAGCAGATTTTCAGAAGGCTTTCAACGGCCTTGCTGATAAGTTCGGCTCAAGCGTATGTCCCGTTGTTGTTCCCGTTGTAAGCGGCGGAAAGAATATCGGCTTTTACAATCTTATTGACGATAAGTCATATACATATAACGGAATTAAAAGAAAAGAAGAGGCTCTCAGCGATGACGGCCTTATCGACGAGCTCAGAGAGGCTTTCAACGAGGCAGTTGCAGGCACTGACGACGAGCTTATGGAAAAATACTTTGAGGGCGAGGAGCTCACAAAGGATGAAAAAATCAAGGGTCTTAAGATTGGTCTTGCTGAAGGCACAATTGTTCCTGTATTTGCGGCTTCAGGCTTAACAGGCGTTGGCGTTGACCTTCTTCTTGATTTCCTTAAGGACTGCGCTCCCGAGCCAAAGGGCGAAGAGGCTTCAAGGGACGGCGAAGCTGTTGACCGCCCTTGTGACGCTTCAGGCGAGCTTGCTGCAATCTGCTTCAAAACCGTTGCCGACCCGTTCATCGGTAAGCTTAACTATTTCAAGGTAGTAAGCGGAAAGATTACTCAGGGCATTACAGTTACCAATCCAAGAACAGGCGACGATGAGAGAATCGGTAAAATGGTTATCACTCTCGGCGCAAAGCAGACTGATGTCAAGGAATGCGCTGCAGGCGATATCTGCGCTATTGCTAAGCTTTCAACCTTCAAAACGGGCGACACAATGTGCGCTCAGGGCAAATCCTTAACTCTCAATTCTGTTGACATTCCTAACGCAACATATTCAATGGCAATAGTTGCTGACAAGAAGGGCGAAGAGGAAAAGGTTGCTAACGCAGCCTACAGAATCATTGAAGAGGACCCGTCAATCACCTTCGTTAACAATACAGAAACTCATCAGACAGTTCTTTCAGGTCTCGGCGAGCAGCATCTTGACGTTTGCCTTTCAAAGATGAAGGAAAAATACAAGGTTTCTGCTTCTCTTGTACAGCCTCGCGTAGCTTACAGAGAAACAATCTCCAAGAAGGTTGAGGTTCAGGGCAGACATAAGAAGCAGTCAGGCGGCCACGGTCAGTTCGGTGACGTTTGGATTGAATTTGAGCCATGTGACAGCGACGAGCTTATCTTCGCTGAAAGAGTAGTCGGCGGCTCAGTTCCGAAGAACTTCTTCCCCGCAGTTGAAAAGGGTCTTAAGGATGCAATGGAGAAGGGCGTTCTCGCAGGCTATCCGATGGTTGGCGTTAAGGCAACTCTTTTCGACGGCTCTTACCATCCTGTTGACTCAAGCGAAATGGCGTTCAAAACCGCTGCTTCCATCGCGTTTAAGAACGGTATTCCTAACGCAGGTCCCGTTCTTCTTGAGCCTATCGTAACTCTTAACGCTCACTGTAACGACGAGGTTATGGGCGATATTATGGGCGATATCACAAAGCGCCGCGGCAGAGTTCTCGGTATGAATCCTATCGGAGACGGTATGCAGGAAATCGTTGCTGAGGTACCTCAGGCTGAGATGACAACCTTCTCAATAGCTATGCGCCAGATTACACAGGGCAGAGGCTCCTTCACAACCGAGTTTGCAAGATATGAAAGATGTCCCGAAAACGTTACCCAGAAGGTAATTGAGGACGCAGCAAACGAAGAATAATTATAATAAGAGAGGCTCCGTGGAGCCTCTCTGTTGATTTAAGGATAATGCTATGAATTTTATTTCAAGAATTAAAAAGTATTCGCTGCTTGCAATTGCGGCTTCATTTATTATCGGCGTTCTTTTCGCGGCTTTCCCCGAAAAAAGCAAGGACGCAGTTTCGCTTGTTATCGGGCTGTCGCTCGTAGCAAGCGGCGTTGCAGGAATAATCAGGTTTATTGTAAAGGATAAGCAACTTTCGGCGTTGATTACAGGCGTTATGACAATCGTTTTCGGAATAATTATAAGCCTGAACATTCTTCCGATTCTCAACGTTATTGTTGGCGCTATCGGCGTGCTGCTGATTCTTTTCGGCTTGTTTAATCTTTTCGTTGCCCTGAGGCTCATTTCCTCAAGCGGCATTTTCGGCTGGATTTCGCTTGCGCTTTCTGTTTTGAGCATTGTTTTCGGCGGAATTGCAGTTGCAAACACAAATGAAACAACCGTTGCGGTTTTCAGGTTCCTCGGAATTGCGCTTATTGTATATGCAGTTCTTGACATAATCTCCTATTTCCAGGTAAGGCGCTTTATTAAGGACATTAACGACGCTGTTGACATTGCAAACGATAACGGTGAAATTGTTACCGAGGGCGAGCTTATCAACGACGGCAAGGCGCCTCAGGAATCACCTTTGGACGATGAAGAAATCGAAACGCAGGCAACGATAATAGACAGCGAAGAATAATAACTTTACACCTTTTCTTGCATAAGATATAAAAGAGTAGTTTATACTCTTATGTAAAGAGAGGTGTTTTTTTGTTTTCTTTAAATGTTAATACAATTACAAGCGCTCAGAGAGCTGTAAAGCTTTTGAAGCGTTATAATATAAAATCTCAGATAGGGAGGCTTAAAAAGCCGTCAAAGGCTGACGGCTGCGGTTATACGGTGAATACTGCTTATCCTGATTTGAACGAGGTAGTCGGCATCCTGAAATCTGCGGGAATAGCTGTCAGCAGAGTTGATACGCTTTGATTTACTTTGATAACAGCGCAACCTCTTATCCCAAGCCAAGGCAGTTTTATTCGTCGGTAAAAGACGCGTATTACAATTATTCCTTCAATGTGGGCAGGGGAGGCTACTCTCCCTCGCTTAAAGCGGCGCAAAAGGTTTTCAGCGTACGCGAGCAGCTTTCCGATATGTTTTCCTTCGATGTTGATAATACTGTATTTACTAAAAACTGCACCGAAGCGCTGAACTGTACAATCAAAGGGGTTGCGGAAGAGGGAGACCATTTTATAATCAGCTCGCTTGAGCACAACAGCGTGTGGCGTGTGCTGAAAAAGCTTGAAGCGCTCGGTGAGGTCTCTTTTGATATTTTACAGTATAAGGCGGATACCGAGAAGCTGCTCAGAGAGCTTGCCGGTCTGATTAAAAGAAACACAAGGGCTGTAATCTGCACACACTCAAGTAATGTTTTCGGCGTAACTCTTCCGATTAATGAAATTGGAAGGCTGTGCAGAAAAAAGGGTATATTGTTTATTCTTGACGCGTCTCAGGGCGCAGGGCTTTTTGATATAAACGCAGAAAGGGACAATATTGATATTATGTGTTCCTCGGGTCATAAATCGCTTTACGGCCCAATGGGAACGGGCTTTATGGCATTCAGAAACGGAGTTAAAATTAAAACGCTCCTTGAAGGGGGAACGGGAAGCAAGTCCTTCGATGGCTTTATGCCCGAGGCTTCTCCTGACAGGTTTGAGGCAGGAACGCCCGATGTTCCCGCGCTTATGCTGCTCGGACACGGGCTTGAATTTATAAAGCGAAAAGGCGTTGAAAAAATCTATTCTCACAGCCTTGAGCTGGTGCGCTGTCTTTATTCGGAGCTTAAGCGCTTAAACGGCGCACAGCTTTATACGCCATATCCCGAAAAAGGCAGAACCGCGCCGATTTTGTCATTTAATTATAAGGACTATTCAAGCGAGAAAACAGCAGCGCTCCTTGCCGATAAAAATGTCTGCGTAAGGGGCGGTTACCACTGCTCGCCGCTCGCTCACAGCTCCTTCGGCACTGCTGACAGAGGAACTGTCAGAATAAGCACAGGCTGCTTCAACACCTTTAAGGAATGCGATAAATTTGTCAGTTTATTAAAAAAGTTATAATTTTACTTTATTTCTTTTCTTAAATATGTTATTATATTATAAATATAAATTAAGGGACGTTATATATGCAAATTTATGAAATAGCGCTGAGATTCAGATATGTCAAAAATCTATGGAACACTGTAGTTGACTATTTCAGTCAGATAAAGGGGCTGTTTGGCACCTTTAACCTGATTGACCTTGTCGATATTCTTTTTGTTGCCGTAGTTTTATATATAGTTATAAGAATTTTAAGAGAAACAAGAGCTATGCAGCTCATTAAAGGTCTCCTTTTTGTTGCCGCTCTTTATTTCCTCGTTACCTTCCTCGGAATGGGCGCTTCAAGCTACCTCCTTAGGGCGGTGTTCTCAAACATTCTTATAATTGTTGTAATTCTGTTCGGCCCTGAAATCAGGAATATTCTCGAGCAAATGGGCGTCGGTGCGGCGCGTAACACCTTCAGAAATATTATTTCCTCGGGCGTTGCGGTTGAAATTGCTGAAATGAACAAGACAATTGACGCAACCTGCAAGGCTTGCGTTGATATGTCGGATAACCTTGTCGGCGCGCTGATTGTTTTTGAAAATGAAACTATGCTCGGCGATATTATTGAAACGGGAACAGCTCTTAACGCCAAGCCTTCAAAAGAGCTTATAGAGAATATTTTCTTCCCGAAATCCCCGATGCATGACGGCGCAATGATTGTAAGAGATACTGTTATAAGCGCCGCAGGCTGCATCCTTCCGCTGACGAAGAATTCAGATATTTCCTCTTCGCTCGGAACAAGGCACAGAGCGGCTATCGGCATAAGCGAGCAGAGCGACGCTATAGTAATTGTTGTAAGCGAAGAAACGGGTCACATAAGCATTGCGCGTAACGGTCAGCTTACTCATAACGTATCAAGCGGCGAGCTCAGAGACGTTCTCACAAACGCGCTTATTCCTTCAACCTCCTCCGCTAACGAAGGTCTGTTTAAGAGAATTATAAGGAGGGTTAAGAAATAATGGCACAGAAAAGTAAAAGCATTTCGCTTCGTAAGCTTATTTTCAATGATAAGTATCTTATAATTACAGCCCTGCTTCTTGCTGTTCTTGTATGGATTATAACCTCGCTCAATATCGGCACTGATGAGACAAAAACTATTTCTATTGACATTCCGATTAAGATAAGCGACGACCTTTCAAAACAGCTCGGTATGCAGTATTACACCCTTCAGGATACCGTTGATATCGACGTCACTATAAGCGGAGCAAAGTATGTAATCGGCCAGGTCAGCGAAAAGGACCTCAGCATAAAATTTGATACAAGTAACGTAAACAGAGCAGGGGAGCAGAGCATTCCTATTCTCGTTACAAATAAGTCTAACACCAAGGATTTCACCGTCTCTTCGGTTTATCCCTCGTCAATTGACGCATATTTTGACGTAGAGGAATCCGAAACGTTTGATATATCACTTGTTTATAATCAGGATAACGTTGCAGACGGCTACGTGTTCGGAACTCCTGTTATGAGCGAGGATAAGGTGCTTGTCAAGGGTCCTAAGTACTACGTTGATTCAATTGAAAGAATTGACGCCGAAATTGATTTCGGTAAGTCAAAGAGCCTTAAGGAATCCTTCTCGCAGGACTGCGATTTGAAAATCAAAGGCAGCGGCGTTGAAACAAATTATCTCAGCCTCATTTCAAAGGTAAATAATGAAGAGCTCAGCAGAATTGATGTAACGCTGCCCGTCCTCAAGGAGGCGTATCTGCCTGTTTCCGTTAATTTTGACGGCGCGCCGAGCGGTGTGCTCAGCAAGGCAGTAACAACAAAGTATTCAACTCAGAAAATCAATGTCGGCATTCTTGAAAGCACGGATATCAATAAGGCGGTAATCGGAACCGTTAACTATAACAGCCTTACCGTTGGCGAAAACGAATTCACGTTCGACTTAAACGATATTCAAGGCGTTTATATTCTTGACGAGGAGGATACTGAAATAACAGTTACGGTAACAGTATCTGATGCTTATCAGGTTGTATCCGTTCCGATTAAATCCTCCGATATAACAATAAAAGGCGCTGCCAAGGGCGCAACGGCAACTGTTACGGGGCTTGACAGCACGTATGTTAAGGTTGTTGTTCCAAAGGATACGGTTCTCACGGTTGACGACCTTAAAATTACTGCTGATGTCAGCGAGGTAAACGAAGAGGGAATCTATCCTCTTGAATTCTCGGTTAAGGATAAAGCCTCTTGGGTAACGTCTACCTATAACGCAACAATAGAAATTAAAGATTAATAAAAAAATTCCGTATAAGAATTTCTTATACGGAATTTTTTTTATAGTATTCTTTAAGCTCGTTTTCGGTTACGTAAGCGCTGAGCGCGCCTGCCTTTGTTACTGCCTTTCCGCCCGTTATGTTTCCGAAAAGGATTGACTGCTTAACGCTGTAGCCGTGATATAAGCCGTAGGCAAAGCCTGCGAGAAAAGCGTCTCCCGCTCCGGTTGAATCAACGTGGCTGAATTCCTCAATGTTCGGGATTACTGTTGCTTCTCCGTTTTTGTAATGCAGGCAGCCCTCGGAATCAAGCTTGATTATAACGTCGTCAAAATAATTGCTCAGGACTTTTGCCGCGTCCTCAACGCTGTCCGCGCCGGTAATTTTCAGCGCTTCCTTTCTGTTGGGAACATAATAATCAGCAGTTTCAAGATATTCCTTAAGCTTTTCAATCGATAAATCGTCGCTCCAGCCGGTATCAAGAATAATTAGTGCACCGTCAGCGCGTAGCCTTTTATATAAACTTATAATGCTGCTGCTGTTCATAAGAGCAATGCGGCAGCCTTTGAATTCTTCATAAAGACGCTCCTTAACAGCATTGCTTTTTTCAATGCCGCCCTTGCCGTAAGAAACGAAGGAACGGTCATTTTCAAGAATAATCGCCGAGGTAATATTCAGCGGAATTTCATCTCCGTTATAAAGGTTAATCGGCATAACTCCCGCATTTTCATACTGCGCTTTTGCAAAGTCTGAAAATATATCGGAACCAAGCTCTGTAGCCGCTTTTGCTTTTATTCCGAGGCGTGCAATGTTTATCAGCGTTGCGCACTGCCCGCCGCCGAGCTGCAGGGAAAAGCCCTTTGAATATATCTCCTCGCCGATATCGGGAATCCTCGGCATACCCTCATAAAGCAAATCAACGTTTGTTGAATCTGCTCCGCAAATAAAAGACATATTTATCTCCAATCCTTTGTGTATTCCTTGTTGAGCTCAAGGTATTCATTAATAAGCTGCTTTGCAAGCGAATATGAATTAACAAGCGGGTGAAGCGTAAGCGCCTCCACGGCAGCCTTAATACTTTTGTTTCTTATTGCCTCAGAGGAAAGCCTTTCGTAAATTTTAACCCTTCTTATAAGCTCAAGGTTCTGTTCGTCTGCACCCTCAAAGCGGTGAGGCGTTACTCCCTCGGGGCTTACGTCGCAGGTGATTTCAACTATGTCGCTGTCCCTTAAATTCGGGATTGCGCCGTTATTTTTTGTGCATATAATCATTGAATCGGGTTTGCCGCTGTTGATAATTTCAATAAATCTCAGCGCAACTCCCGCGTAGCCGCCGTCATCCTTCTGATGTATGTCAAAGTGCCACGGCGTTTTTCTTTTCACGCCCGTTTCGCTTGCCATATAGTTGTTTTCGCGAACGCCGTACCAGTATTCAAAAACCTTGAACGCCTTGTCAAAATCATCATCAATGTCAATTTTTGAAAGCTCTGCCGTCATATTCTTATTGATTTCGCAAATCTGCTCGCCGCGCGTTTTGTCTGCATTAAGAATATTTGAAACGGCCTTCTCTCTGTAATAGAAATAGTAAAGATATTCATTGAGGATTGCTTTTCTGTTAAGAAGAAGCTCCTTATCAAAGTATCTCAGGTCTGTTTTTGTATATGCATCATCGTTGTTGATTATTTCGTCAAGCATTTCCTTTCCGTCAATTTTAACGGAGGTAAAATAGCTGAGATGGTTAAGCCCGTAAAGCTCGCCGACTGCGGCGTTTTCATCCGCTTCGTAAAGCTTAGCGAAGCTGCGCAGCATACCTGAAGGCGCGTCGCAGATGCCGTATGTAAAATCGTATCCCATATCGCTGAGCGTCTGGCTGACAACTCCTGCAGGGTTAGTAAAATTGAATACCTTGCAATTCGGCTTTGCGTGCTTTTTAATCAGCTCGCAGTATTTTGCAAGGGAATAAACTGAGCGCATTGCGAAGGACAGACCTGCGGCGCCTGTCGTCTCCTGACCCAAAACACCGTGAGACAGCGCAATTCTCTCGTCTCTGACTCTCATTTCGTCTCCGCCCTCGCGGATTGTTGTTATAACGTAATCTGCATTCCTGACAGCCTCAGCAGCGTCTGTTGTGAGCGAAAATTCAAGCTCGGGGCAGAGAATTTCGGAAACCTTCTTCGCCATCTTTCCGTATATATTGAGCTTTTTTTCATCGTTATCCATAAAAACAACGCTGTCAATTCCAAGCTCCTTCGCCTTGCCCGCAATGCTTTTTGCAAGAAACATTGAGCGGACTCCGCCTCCGCCGATTACTGTAAGCTTCATATTTTGTCTCCCGAATTAACTGATATGTTATTCTTATTATACTAAGAGTTTATAATATTAAGTGTTTACAAATTGTTACAAATTTGTTATAATTAGCAAAGTCTGACAAAACTTAAAGGAGAATTTTATGAAAAAGCTAATTTCCTTGCTTTTATCTCTTGTGGTTATTGCGAGCTTCAGCGCGCCAGTTACCGCCTTTTCAGCTCAAACAACAATTCAGATAACCAAAAAGCAGATGAAAAACGACGCGTACAAAAACATTGAAAACGCGCTAAAAACCGCAAAAACAACTGCAACAGGCAGCAAGCCCGTTACCGTTTCGGTTCCTGCGGGAACGTATAAGCTTAAAAATGCGCTTCATATTTACAGCAACACCAATCTTGAGCTTGATAAAAATACCGTTTTAGTTCGCGGCTTTGAAAGCGGAAATATGCTCAAAACGGGAGTTCAGGAGGAAAAGAACACCTCATATAACGGCTATCAGAATATCAATATCAGCGGTGGAACATGGGACGCTGATTTTCTCGGAGATTCCTGCATAATGCGCTTTGGCCACTGCAAGAACGTAACGCTGAAAAACACAAGGCTTATAAATCAGAAAAACGCTCATCATATGGAGCTTGCCGCAGCGGCAAATTTTGTTATAAGCGGCTGTTCGTTTGAGGAGTACAAAAAGACTACGGGCGGAGACGGCGAAGCAATCCAGATAGACCCGATTCACACCTCGTATCATTTTCCCGCATATGAGGAATATGACGATACTCCGTGTAAAAATATTACAGTTCAGAACTGTAATTTCAGCAATGTTTTCGCAGGAGTCGGCACTCGCTCAGGCGTGGTCGGCAGCTATTTCAATAATATCAAAATCATTAACAACACCTTTAATAATATTACCGATAAAGCTATCTGCGCCTTCAATTACAGAAATTCCGTTATCAGCGGAAATAAAATTAACGGCGCGGCTATCGGCGTAATATTTGAATATTTCCCCGAGTCAAATCTGCTCGGCAAGCTATATAAGCCGAACGATTCCTCTAAAAGCACAGCTATTATTCACAATGCAAAATGCTCCATAACGTCTAATACTATAACTGTTGTTAATAAATCCGGAAGGCATAATTCCTCGGGTATAGCAGTTTACGGCGGCAGCATTTCAAAGGATTATTCCTCAAAGGTTGGGCTCAAGGCGGGAAGCTATACTGTTGAAGGGCTTTCGCTTAAAAACAACACCGTAAATGTAAGCTCCTCTTCGTCAAGCGGAATTATTCTTGAATACGTCAATAAGTGCACAGTTTCGTCAAATAAGCTGAAATCTGATGTTACCCCGAAAAGCTGCGGAATATCTCTTTATACCTGCAAGAGCAATAAGCTTAAGGGAAACACCGTTGACAGCTTTTTAAACGGAATTGAAAATACCGAAAAAAGCTCGGCAAACGCAATAAGCGGCAATGCAATTAAAAACAATAAAGGCTTTGCTATATCGGTTGACGCTTCCTCAAAAGCTAAAATATACTATTCGGGAAAGGTTAAGTCAAACGCTGATAAAATTGAAATCAAGGGTAAGA
>CAMOWP010000049.1 GCA_946628455.1 uncultured Clostridia bacterium
AGGTTTTAGCGTTAATCAGCTTGTCAGGTGAAACGTACTTACCCTTTGCGTTTTTGCCCTTGAGCTTTTTGCCGAAATCGGCAACGATAGCTCCGCCTGAAGCGCGGGTTGTGTCAATAAGCCCGTCGATGTGGTTATTCTGCTTTGAGGTTACGGGGATTCCCGGCTCGCCGTAATTTGCAATAATTGCAACCTCGGCACCGTGCTTTTTAACGTATTTAACGTTTTTCTTAAACCTTCCCTGTACCTTGTGATAAGCCTTAATTTTTTTATAAACGCCGCTCTTTTTATCAAGCATTCCAACCTTTGTGCAATACTTTACAGCGCTGTTGAAAACGTCGTAAGGGATACATTCCCAAAGGCCGACGACGTTTCCGAACCACGGGTCAATTACCTTTTCAACAAGAGTTTTTCTGTTTTTCTTGCTCTTTGCAATTTCAGCAAAGTTTTCAGCGGCAATTTCAACACGCTTATCGCCGAGAGCCTTAACAACCTTCATAATGGTCTGCTGAGTGCTGCCGGGGTTTGCGTTCTGCATTCCGTCAAGATATTTCATTACGCCCTTTTTGGTGATTTTCATATCGCCTGCGTACATTCTTGTTACGTCAACGCCGTACATTGCGGGGTTAACGAAGAGATATCTTGTAACGTCGTTTTGCTTTTTATAAGCGTCCATATAAGCTGAAAGCACGGCTCCGCCAAAGGAGCAGCCAACAAGCGCAACCTTCTTTGCGCCCGTTCTTTTCTTAACAGCCTTAATCATTTTGTTGAGGCCCTTTGCGCTTTTTCGTGCGTCAACGCGCCAGTCATAATTATAAGCGTAAACGTTCTTTGCGCCGTGCATTAAGCAAATCTGCCTGATAAGCCCTCTTTCGGAAATATCGGCATTTTCCCAGAAATCCCTGTGCTTTGACATAGGAGTTTCCCAGTAATTGTTTATGCCCTGCCCCTTCTTCGGGTTACCGTTTTTGTTAAGGTTAAACGGGTTGCCTGTAACGTAGTTTCCGAGAGCGTCGCAAAGCGCGTCAAAATCGTATCCCTGCTTGTCTGAAAGGAGCTTAACAGCCTCGCTGAGGATTCCGTCAGCAGTGAGCAAATCGGTAAGTTCGCCGAGGCCGAGGGTTTTGATTTCGCTTTCGTTTTCAGTTCCCACGTTTTCGTAAACGGGGTTTGAGCCAACGCCGTGAACAAGGATTACGGGAGTTACAACATCCTTTGCAAACGCAATGCTTGACTGTGCAAAAATCAGAACAGCAACAAGCAATGCGCTCATTATTTTCAGTAATTTCTTTTTCATTTTTTGTACCTGTTAAAAATTGAATTTGTGTTTTGCGGGCGAGCAATGCTCGCCCCTACGGGGTTAATTTGTAGGGGCGGTTTGTAACCGCCCGCGCGCCGCGAGCCCGATTTGCGGGACGTCGAGGACGCCGTCCCCTACATTTGCGGGCGAGCAATGATCGCCCCTACGGGGTTAATTTGTAGAGGCGTTTTTAACCGCCCGCGCGCCGCGAGCCCGATTTGCGGGACGTCGGGGACGCCGTCCCCTACATTTTTTGAATAGATTAGATTGACTTTAAGAGCTTCGGGAGCTTGGCGATTGTTGCGCCGAGTCTCCAGAAAATTTTGTTGAAGCCTACGAAGCTTGACTTTTTATCGTCAAGAATCATCATAAGGCCTTCAGCCTGCTTGGGTGAGAATGCGCCCATTGACATTGCGATAAAGTTTCTGATAGGAATCTGGGTTGCCATAGCTGCAAGCATTTTGCCGTCGCCGTTAGCGTCTGAGCCCATACCGCCCATAATCTTTTCAATGAGCCTGCAGATTCTTCCGCCCCACTTTGTATGCCTTGCGTCGTTGAGGCAGCAATACTTATCGATTTCCTTTTCGGTGTCAATTTCAGGGTTAGGAAGCTCGCCGTTGAACGTTGCATAAACAGCGGCAAAATCGTCTCTTGTGATGCCTGCAACGTTATTGTAATAATTAGGAGCAGTAGCTCTGTAATCGGGGATTTCGCCCTCGGTAGTTCCCTCAACGTAAACCTGAGCGGCAAGCTTGATATCAGCAGAGGAAGCGCCAACGCCGATTACGAAATCGCCTGACTCAACAAACCAGTCCTTAACGCAAACGTTATAGAATGCGAAGGCTCTCTTGTCAAGAGTCATAGTAATTTCAGTTTCCTCGCCTGCCTTGAGGAATACCTTCTTAAAGCCGCGGAGCTCCTTCTTCGGGCGGTAAATTGTAGATTCCTTATCAGCAACGTAAAGCTGAGCAACCTCAGCGCCGTCTCTGTCGCCCGTGTTCTTAACCTTGAAGGAAACGGTAAGAGTGTCTGTATCCTTGATTCTATCGGCAGAAACCTTGAGGTCGCTGTATTCAAAGGTGGTGTATGAAAGGCCGTAGCCGAACGGGAACACAACCTCAGCATCAGCTGAATCATAATATCTGTAGCCGATGAAAACGCTCTCTCTGTGCTCTGATGTAACGGGGCCGCCGGGATAGTTTCCGTAGGTCGGGTTAACCTCAAAGGAAGCAGGATATGTTTCTGCAGTTTTACCTGACGGGTTAACTGCGCCTGTGAGAATTCTTGCAACAGCTGCGCCGGTTGCCTGGCCGCCGAGACCTGAGTTAAGAAGGCCTTTAACCTTGTCAAGCCACGGCATAAGAACTACTGAGCCGCCTGCAAGAACAACTGCTGTATTTTCGTTTGCAGCGGCAATTCTTTCAACAAGAGCGTTATGGCTCTGAGGCATATTGATGTTCTCTCTGTCATAGCCTTCGCCCTCAAATTCCTCTGTAAGGCCAACGAAAACAAGAGCAATATCAGCTTCCTTTGCAACAGCCTCAGCCGCAGAGAAGAGCTCCTCGTTAACCTCGTCCTTGCTCTTTTCATAGCCCTGAGCGTATGTAACGTCAACGCCAAGCTCCCTGAGCTTATCAAGCGCATTGTCAAGCCCTGTGGGGTTGATAACAGATGAGCCTGCGCCCTGGAAACGCGGAGACTGAGCAAGCTCGCCGATAACGGCAACCTTTGCGCCCTCCTTAAGAGGAAGGATATTATCATCATTTTTAAGGAGCTGCATTGAGCCCTCAGCAATCTCCTGAGCGATTGCGTGGTGAGCTTTCTGGTCAAACGTGTGTTCACCCTCAAGCGCGGGCTTTGATTTAACGATAAGGTCAACAACCGTGTCAACTCTTTCATCAAGAATTGCCTCGTCAAGCTCGCCTGAATTAACAGCGTTAACGATAAGCTTTGTGTTAAGCGTGCCTGATGAAGGCATTTCAAGGTCAGTTCCGTTTATAAGGCCGGGGATACGGTCAACAGATGAGCCCCAGTCCGTTACAAACAGACCCTTGAAGCCCCACTCGCCCCTTGCGATTTCCTGCTGGGTGTGGCCGTTCTGAGAAGCGAAAACGCCGTTAATCTGGTTATATGCGTTCATAACCGTCCAGGGCTGTGCTTCCTTGATTGCTATTTCAAATGCGGGAAGGTAAATCTCGCGGAGAGTTCTTTCATCAATAACCTCGTTGAGCACCATTCTGAACGCCTCCTGAGAGTTAGCGCAGAAATGCTTGAGCGACGTACCTACTCCCTTTGACTGAACGCCGTTGATAATTGCTGCCGAGCATTTACCTGCAAGGTACGGGTCCTCTGAAAAATACTCAAAGTTACGTCCGCAAACGGGTGAACGCTTGATGTTTGTACCGGGGCCGAGGATGGTTGAAACCTTTTCCTTAAGGCATTCCTGACCCATACATTCGCCTGCCTTATAAAGAAGGTCAGGGTCCCACGAGCAGGCGGAGGTTGCCGCAGGCGGGAAGCAGGTTGCGGGAACAGAATTTCCGAGACCGATTCCGTCAGAGGTCTTCTTATCCGTATTCTGCTTACGCAGACCGTGAGGGCCGTCGGTAATCATAATCTTCGGGAGACCGAGCTCAGGCGCTTCTTCAAGATGCCAGTAGTCATAACCTGACACAAAAGCCGCCTTCTGTTCAAGGCTCATTTTCTCAACAATTTCGGGATGTTTCATTGATAAACTCCTTTCGTTAATAAAAAATCATAATAAATCAGTTAATATTATACAATAAATAATTCAATTTGTCACTATTTTTATTTATTTTTTATAAAAAAATACGGACAGCTTAAATCTGCCCGTATTTATAACGCTTTGTACATATTAGCCGCTTCCTGCTTTAAGGCGTGCTCGTTGATTTCAAGCACCTCATAGCTTCGGCTGTTATTACCGAGGTTCACGGTTATTACATCCCCTATTTTTACGCCGTAAGACGCGCGCTGAGGCTTTCCGTTAACCTCGATTCTGCCTGCGTCGCACGCCTCGTTTGCAACTGTGCGGCGTTTGATTATTCGTGATACTTTTAAATATTTATCGAGTCTCATAATTATTCCTCAAAAAAAGCGGGGTTGCCGAAACAACCCCTTAGAAAAGATTTATTATTTGTTTACAGCGTCCTTAAGAGCCTTGCCTGCCTTGAATGCAGGAGCCTTAGCTGCAGCGATAGTAATCTTTTCGCCTGTGCGTGGGTTCTGACCTGTGCGAGCTGCGCGCTCTCTTACCTCAAATGTACCGAAGCCAACAAGAGCTACCTTGTCGCCGTCAGCAAGAGCGTCAGTGATTGCGCCTGTTACAGCTGCTACAGCTGCTTCAGCGTCTTTCTTTGAGAGTTCTGCCTTTGCAGCAACTGCTGCTACGAGATCTGCTTTGTTCATAGTAATTCCTCCAAAAAATATTATTAGGATATTTCCTTGGCTATGTTCCACAGCGAATCAAGCGTTTCAAGCGAGGCTTCCTTCATATCAATTCCCCTCTCTTGCGCCAGCTCTTCAACCTTTTTAAAGCGGCTGATAAACTTATCGGTTGCGCGGGTAAGCGCCTCCTCGGAATCAAGCTTCAAAAATCTTGAAATGTTAACGCAGGAGAAAAGAACGTCACCGAATTCTTCCCCGATTTCAGCGCCGTCTCCGTGAGACATTGCCGTTTTTAACTCATTAATCTCTTCGTAAAGCTTGTCCATCGCGCCGTCGGCGTTTTCCCAGTCAAACCCGACCTTTGCAGCCTTATGCTGGACCTTCTGCGCTCTCATCAGCGCGGGAAGCTCTCTCGGAACGCTTATCATGGATTCGCTCTGTTTTTTCTGTTTCTTTGTCCTTGCCTTTGCGGCGTCCCATGATGCAAGCGCCTCCTCCTCGTTTTCAGCCTTAACGCTTCCGAAAACGTGAGGATGGCGAACAACGAGCTTCTCAACAAGGTCGTTCACAACGTCGTCGATATCGAAGCTGCCCTTTTCGCGCTCCATTTCACAGTGGAGGGCAATCTGCATAAGGACGTCGCCAAGCTCCTCGCGGAGCATAACGGAGCTGTCCTTATTAATCGCCTCAACGACCTCGTAGGTCTCCTCTATGAAATTCTTTTTGATGGACTCGTGCGTCTGCTCTCTGTCCCACGGGCAGCCGCCCGGCGCACGGAGAATTGCTATAATTTTTTTCAGGTCATCAAAATCATATCTGTCTTTAAATTCAAATGACTCCTGCATAGCAAATTCTCTTTCGATTAATAGTTATCTGAGCTGATTTTTTAACTCAGCTCTTTAAGAATAATACAATATTTCAACCGAAATTTCAAGTATTTAAGCCATTTTTTTTGAAATTTAACATACTAAATATTTCTTTAAAATCCAAAACTTTCGCAAAAAAGCACAATATACAGTATATCGAGCCGAATATTGTCATTTCAATCAATAACTTGACAAAAAGATTTTGTAAAAAATTAATTTTAAAAAATAAAAAATTGCTCAGAAAACAGCTAAAAATGCCGATTACTGCGGGCTTTATCAAAATGTTTTTAACCAAAAAACGAACGCGGGAAAGCTTTTTTACATAGCGTTCATTCATAATAAACATAACGAAATAGCCTGCCGCTCCCGAAATTATTGCACCGTTTAAAATGAAACGCTCGTTCATAACAAGAGTAACGTTAAGCACACACCTTATTATGCCCGAAACTACGTAAGGCATAACAGATTTTTCAGGCTTACCGAGCGCCTGAACAAAAAACACGGACGAGGAGGCGAAGGAGTAAAGCGGCGCTGTAATGGCAAAATACTTTACAAGCTGCTCGCAGCCCGTCACAACGTCGGGAGACGAAGCGCCGTAAAACAGCTTGAGTATATCCCCCGCGCAGATAAAAATGAAACCGCTCAGAAATACCGACAAAAGCGAGGTATACTTATAAATTGAATTAATAAGGGAGGCGGTTTTTTCAAAATTTTTTCTTTCATATTCCCTGCAGATTGCCGGAACGGCGCAAACGCCGAGCGCCATTGTTATCCCGGGGATTAGGTTTTTAAAATCAAGCGCTGTGCAGAACAGCCCGTAAACATATGTAACTGTATCCCTGCTGAGTGTCTGAGACAGCTCAAGCGGCGCTGAATACATTGTTCTGATTGATGAAAGCGCGCTGCAATTTAGCGCATACTGAACGCTTGCCGTATCGATAAACTGGAAAATGCTCTGAACGGCGCAGCTGAGCATAATAGGAAGCGAAAAGCTGAAAAGCTCCCTTCTGCCATCTCTGCCCGCGGCATACGGCAGGCAAGGGTGATTAATTTTATCATAAATGAAAACAAACAGGAGGCTGCCCAGCGAGCCCGCAGTTACTCCGAGCATTGCGGCGGCGGATGAAAACGGGTAAATAAAGCTCAGCGCTTCTCTTTCATCTGCAAAAGCGTTGCCGAAAAGCATTCCGCTTTCCCTGTATTCTCCAATCATATAAGCCATACAGATTTTTGCAAAAAGCAAGCCGAAAACCGTTTTAAAAACTGCCTCAACAGTCTGCGAAACAGAGGTAGGAAGCATATTGAGATAGCCCTCATAATAGCCCCTGTAGCACGCGGCGAGGCAGCAGAAGAAGAGATTCGGCGCGAGAACAAGCATAGTGTAAACGCTGTCAGGCGAGGCGGCAATCAAAACTGAATAAGGCTTCGCCGCCGCAACAAGAATCAGACTCCCTATAACTCCGATTAAGGCAAAAAGACTCATTGAGCCTTTTCTGAGGGAAGAAAGCATTTTCTTATCATCAGAAGCATTATATTTGCTGACAAGGCGTGACAGAGCTATAGGCATAGCTCCCATAATTACTGCGTGAAGCGGAAGATAGAGGTTGTACGCCGTTGCAAAATAACCCCTGCCGACTGCGCCGATAAAGGCAGTCAGCGGTATTTTGTAAACAGCTCCTATCACCTTAACTATAACCGAGGTAACAAGCAGCAAAAACGCGGAGGAGAGATATTTCCTTTTTGAATTCAAACTATCACCCGAAAAACAAAAAGCAGTGCAAACGCACTGCCTTAAATCTGTATATATTAATCCTCGGGCTCCACAACAGTTACCTCAACGTCGGGCTTAACAGATTTTTCCTCTTCCTTTTTTTCACGCTTTGCAGACTGCTCTGTAAAAAGCTCCCTGAGCTCCTTTATTTCCTTATCAAGAAGGTCAGCCCTCATTTTCTGAAGCTCAATATTTGATTCGCAGGAAAGAAGCTCCTCATCGTTTACCTCTTCGCCGATTTTAGCCTTGTAAACAAGCCTGCCGTACTTTTCATACGCTCTTGCAAGCTTCGTTTTTGAATCAAGCAGCTCGATTTTCTTTCTTGAAATCTCAAGCCTTTCAGCGCTTTTTCTTGTTGCTCTTTCAGCGTAGCTCTTGGTTTTTGAGATAACCTCGTCAAAATTTCCGTTTTTAGCGTTGTTGAGAACCTCGTCAACATTTGATATGACGTCATTAAAGTTTTTCATAGGAATGCACCTCTTTTTCTTTATGACATCATTATATTACAAGATATTCACTTTTGCAATAGTTAAAGCAATGCATTTTGTATATTTTATGCATTGTAAAAGCTGTATATTCCGCCGTTTTTTGAAATAACGGAATCGAAATTATTTATATATTCATAAGGATATTTATAGTTATAAATACGCTCGATATGGCCGCTTTCGGTGTTTTTAAGCATTGTCACTCCGCCTGCGCCTGCTGCAAGAACGGTGTGAGTTTCATCCATCATAAAGATGTTGTAAAGGCACTCCCTGCCCTTTTTGCACCAGCCTACGTTTTCAAGGTTACCGAGGGATTTGCTCTGGCGGTACATATAGTAAGGATAATAGCCGCTTCTCCTGAGCTTTTCACCCGCATACTTTACCATTTCATAAGGCAGAAGCTTTTTTGAAAGGTCGTAATATCTTTTCTCAGTTACAAGATAAGCCGCGCTTTTCAGCGAGAGGTTATGAATTGTTATGGACTCTGCTCCGAGGGACACCGCCTTGTCAACGCTCGCTTTGAAGGTTTCAAGCGTGTCGCCTTCAAGCCCTGCGATTAAGTCCATATTTATATTATCAAAGCCGTTTTCCCTTGCAAGAGAGAAGGCTTCAAGGGTCTGAGCGGTTGAATGCTTTCTGCCCGCCATTTCACGCACCTTATCATCAAAGGTCTGAGGGTTAACGCTTATTCGCGTAACGCCGTATTTTTTAAGCACGGCGAGCTTTTCTGCGTCAACGGTGTCGGGCCTGCCCGCTTCAACAGTGAACTCGCGGACGGTTGAAAAATCAAAATTATCTTTTACAGCCTTTAAAAGCTTTACAAGCTGAGGTGCGGACAGCGCGGTTGGCGTTCCCCCGCCGAAATAAACGGTTTCAAGCCTGAGACTTAAATCGCTTATTACCTTAGCCTTGCTTTCAAGCTCCCTGCAGAGAAGCTCGGTATATTTATCGGTCAGCGCGCCTGCGTTTTCAATGCTGTGAGAAACGAAGGAGCAGTAAGCGCACCGCGTAGGGCAAAACGGAATTGAAACGTAAAGCGAGCAGGAATTACTGCGGCTGAGCTTTATGATTTCATTTTCCCTTTTCATTACCTCAAGCGCAAGCTCAACTCTTTCGGGCTCAGCGAGATTCTCCAGAAAATAATCCCTTGCGCCGTCCTCTCCGAGCGCCTCGCACTTTGAGTGCATAAGCCTTGCGGGGCGAACGCCGTAAAGGATTCCCCACGGGGGCTTAAAGCCCGTCAGCTCTGACAAAACGCCCCAAAGCAAAAGGGACATAGCCTGAGCCATATCCTCGTTTTCCTCTGTTTCGCATTTGCGCTCAAGGCTTTTTCCGTAAACCGTTGCGCTGACGAAACAGCAGCCGTTTTCAATTTCAGTTTCAACTGTGATTTCGCTTTCGCCGTCCTCCCTTATTTTCTCAAGCGGGAAGAACATTGTTGCTATCTTCTGAGTGTGATAAGCGAAAGGATGGTTAATATTTTTTAATATCATAACTTATTACATATTCATATACGGATTGTGTTTTCTCTCAAAATCAAGAGTTGAGGGCATATCGTGGCCTGCGTACACTTTATAATCGCCGTCAAGGCTTTTGAGGCGCCTTAACGAGGCAAGCATTTCGTATTCGTCTCCGCCCTCAAAATCGCACCTGCCGCAGGACTGTCTGAAAAGCGTATCGCCTGAAAAAAGGCAGTCTCCTGCAATGTAGCACATTCCTCCCTTAGTGTGGCCGGGGGTTGCAAGCGCCTTAATTTCGATTTCTCCCACGGTTAGAACGTCTCCGTCCTTAACTAAAATATCGGGAATGACGCTTTCCTGATTTATATAGTGATACGCCGCCATTGACCTTCTGCCGTCAGATAGCATAGACGCGTCCTCTTTTGAAATTACAACCCTTGCGCCGTAGGTATCGCGCACAGCCTTAACGCCTCCGATATGGTCAAAATGGCCGTGAGTGAGAAGGATGTATTTAAGCTCAGCGTCGCCGATAAGCGCTTTCATTTTACCGTTCCATGCGCTGCAGTCAACGAGAGCGGCTTCATTAGTTTTTTCGTCAACAATGAGATAGCAGTTGTTATCAATCGGCGCGAACACCTCAGTTTTAACAATCATATTACAATTCCTTGCTGTTAAGTATTATTGTTACGGGGCCGTCGTTTACGAGCTCAACGAGCATATCTGCGCCGAATTCACCCGTTTCAACGCTTTTGACTCCTGCGCTTTTCAGCCCGTCAACAAAGTATTCATAAAGAGGGATAGCCTCTGCGGGAGCGGCTGCATTTGTGAATGACGGACGGCGGCCGTGCTTGCAGTCCGCCGCGAGGGTAAACTGTGAAATAACGAGCATTTCGCCATCAACATCAAGGCAGGAGAGATTCATTTTTCCGTTTTCATCCTCAAAAATCCTGAGGCTCGGAACCTTTTTGAGGAGCTTGTCAGCGTCGTCCTTAGTGTCGCCGTCAACAACGCCGAGGAGAATCATCAGCCCGTTTTCGCACTTACCCCTGATTTCATTTTCAATTTTTACGTTTGAATATTTTACACGCTGAAGCACAGCAAGCATTATAAATCAGACCTTTCAATAAGATATACGCTGTTAACCTTTGAGAGCATTTTGATAATTGAATCAAGATGCTCCTTTCCGTTAACCGCAAAGGTAATTGTAATGAGGCAGTTGCCGTCGTTAATCTCCCTTGCGTTGATGGAGTGCATTTTGATATGGGCGTTAACTATCGCGGTTGATATATCGAGAACAAGACCCTCTCTGTCTATTGCATAAATGTTGAGAGTTGACCTTGCTTCAACCTTAACGTTTTCATCCCACCTTGCCATAATCCAGCGCTCAGGCTCAGGAGATGAAGCGATTTCCTTTGGAACGTTTTTGCAGTCACGTCTGTGGATAGTAAGCCCGTGGCCGCGCGTTATAAAGCCGATAATCGGCTCGCCCGGGAGAGGTGAGCAGCATTTTGCCATATTGATAAGGCAGTTATCAATTCCCTCAACGATAACGCCGCCCGAGGAGGATTTGCTTTCTTTTTTAAGAACAGCCTCAGCGCCCTTTGGCTCATCCTTAGTCTCTTTCCAGTTTCTGTTATATTCGTCCTTGAGGCCCGGCATAATCTTGCTTATCTTAAGTCCGCCGTAGCCTATTGCGGCATAGAGGTCATCGGTATTTGTAAATCTCTGCCTTTCAGCAATTTTCTGAAGAAAGAGATTATATTTCTCGTTATCCTCAAAACGGATGAAATTACGCTTTAATTCGTGCTCAAGCTCGCTTCTACCCTGCTCGATATTTTCCTCGCGCTTCTCCTTTTTGAACCAGGAGCGGACTTTTGAGCGCGCCTCGCTT
>CAMOWP010000050.1 GCA_946628455.1 uncultured Clostridia bacterium
AGAACGTTGAGGTTCAGAAATACGGCGAGCCGTTTGTTCCCGATTACGAAATTCCTTATCACACCGACATTATGGAAACCTTTGACGGAATTGATATGGACGCCGCAGGCAGAGTTGCGGGCAACGGCTTCTATTATCTTATGGGCGATATAGCAAGGCTTCACTCCGCGGTTATCAGCTACGCGCGCGATTTTATGATTGACAGAGGTTTTACCTACGTTGTTCCGCCGTTTATGATTCGCTCAAACGTTGTAACGGGCGTTATGAGCTTTGAAGAGATGGACGCAATGATGTATAAAATCGAGGGCGAAGATTTATATCTTATCGGAACATCCGAGCACTCAATGATAGGAAAATTCATTGACACAATTACTCCTGAGGAAAAATTGCCGCTGACCCTCACCTCTTATTCACCCTGCTTCCGCAAGGAGAAGGGCGCGCACGGAATCGAGGAGCGCGGCGTTTACAGAATTCATCAGTTTGAAAAGCAGGAGATGGTAGTAGTCTGCAAGCCCGATGAGTCAATGTACTGGTTTGACCGGCTCTGGCAGAACACCGTTGACCTTTTCAGAAGCCTCGATATCCCCGTAAGAACGCTTGAATGCTGCTCGGGCGACCTTGCAGACCTTAAGGTTAAGAGCGTTGACGTTGAGGCGTGGTCTCCGAGGCAGAAGAAATATTTCGAGGTTGGCTCCTGCTCAAACCTTACGGACGCTCAGGCGCGCAGGCTCAAGATAAGAGTTAAGGGCGAAAACGGCAACTACCTTGCCCACACGCTTAACAACACCGTTGTTGCTCCTCCGAGAATGCTTATTGCTTTTCTTGAAAACAATCTTAACGCAGACGGAAGCGTTAACATCCCTGAAGCGCTCAGAATGTATATGGGCGGCGCAGAGAAAATTTTCCCTAAAAAATAAAGGTTTTAGTTTAAATGAAAATTTGCGATTTACACACACATTCAAATTGCTCTGACGGAACGCTGACTCCTGCGGAGGTTGTTAAGCTCGCAAAAGAGAGCGGGCTTTCGGCTGTTGCGCTGACGGACCATAACACCTCAAAGGGGCTTAAGGAGTTTACCGAGGCGGGCAAGAAGGAAGGGATAATTACCGTTCCCGGATGTGAATTTTCAACGGGTTATAACGGAACGGAGCTTCATATCGTCGGGCTTTTCTTCCCCGAGGAGACGTGGGTTGAAATTGAGGACTATGTTGAGCTTATGCATTTTGCGAAGAAAAACAGCAACGAAAAACTCATTGCGGCGCTCAACAGGGCAGGCTACGAAATCACCTATGACGAGGTTGCCGCTACAACTGACGCTGACGAATTCAACCGTGCCCACGTTGCGAGAGTTATGCTTGCAAAGGGTTATGTAAGCAGCGTTAACGAAGCGTTTAAAAACATTCTCGCCGAGGACAAGGGGCTTTATGTTCCGCCGAAGCGCCTCAGCGCGATTTCAACAATCAGGTTTATAAAGAGCTACGGCGGCACGGCAATTCTTGCGCACCCGTTTCTGAACCTCAGCTATGAGGAGCTTCTCGTTTTTATTCCCGAAGCAAAGGCGGCGGGGCTTGACGCAATTGAAACAAGATACAGCACCTTTGACGAGGAGACGACGAGGAAGGCGATTTATCTCACGGAGCTTTTCGGCATAAAGCAGAGCGGCGGCTCTGATTTCCACGGCGCAACGAAGCCCGATATTTCAATCGGCAAGGGCAGAGGAAACCTTGAAGTTCCGTTTGAATTTTATGAAAACCTAAAACCATAACAAAAGGCTGTCTCATTGAGACAGCCTTTGAATTATTCCCGCGGCGGTTGAATGCCAATCGCGTGTTGGGTTATTGCCAAATTATGTGCAGTGAGCTATTATATAATCGGTGATGAAAATGAAAATTTATTTCGGTGAAACGCTGAAACGGCTGAGGAAAGAAAGCGGGCTGACCCAGGAGGAGCTGGGCGGTTTTCTCGGAGTTACATTTCAGACAATAAGTAAATGGGAGCTGGGCGAAACATATCCCGATATTACAATGCTTCCGCGTATTTCCTCTTTTTTCGGAATTACTGCTGACGAGCTGCTCGGCGCAGACAAAATAATAAAAGAGAAAAAAATAAAAGCGTATATCAAGCTTTATGATGAGATGAAACTAACGGACGCCGCTGCTGTTTATAATGAGTTTCAAAGCGCAGTCAAAGAGTTTCCGAACAATTATGACATAATGATAAGATATATGGAGCTTTTGAAGCTGGAGCGGCAAACGGTAAAAAGAGATTATAAAAAAATATCACCCGAAATAGCCGCCTGTTATGACAGAATCATGAAACACTGTACAGATGACGGCATACGAATTCGTGCAAAGCGCCTTTTGATTGATGATTTAATGTGGAAATATCAATGCCTCGGTTTTGTTGATGAAAACGAAAAGAAATTTGATGAAAAATATTATAACGAGGCGCAACGCATTATCAGCTCGCTTCCCGCTATGGCGGATTCCAGGGAGTACAATTTGCTGTATCTTGACGGCGGCAAGGCTTTTGACGAAGAAAAGCATAACGCCTCTCAAAAAGCTGCTATCGAGGAGCTTTCGTACCTTCTGAATAACGTTGTAACAGGCTACTGCTACTATAGCAAACGCTTTACGCCTGAATACAAAATAAACGCAATGAGGCATATGAACGGGATTTTTGAGCTAATTGACACGGATGAAATCCCCACTAAAAACAGAATACATATGATTTATAACAACGGACATATGGGGCGGGTTTATGCCGAGGCAGGAGACAGCGAAAACGCATTGAAATGCTTTCGCCTTGCTGCGGAGCAGGCAAGAGAGCTTGACGCAATGCCTGAAACGGAGCAGAGAATCGCTTTGTTTTATGAGCGGGAGGAGGCAACAAGGAATATGAGGATATCTCAGCGGATGTATGAGCTTCTTACCAAGCATTATCCGCTGCCCGAAGAGCTGAGAAAAACAGAAGAATTCAAAGAAATAGTTGAATCATTAAAATGATAAAAGCGCTGACTGTGAGAGTCGGCGCCTTTTAGTTTAAAATTTTGTATAAATCAGCTTTGAAGAGGTCGGAGGAGAGTAAAGCCAGTCGTCAATATGATTTTCTGAAACATAATATCTGAGCTCCTGAGGCTCTGAAATTTCAGGGAAAGCCTCAACAACTGACAGCTTGATTTTCATTTTTTCATCCGAAACGGATTTTATGTAAACGGAAACCTTCTGACCCTTTTCAAGGTCAAAGCGCGGGTCTGCAAGCCCTGCGAGATTTGGCGCAAGCTCAATGAAAACTCCGTAGCTTTCAATGCTTCTGACCGTTCCCGTAACCGTTTCGCCCGCTGAAAACTCCCTGACGTTTTCCTCCCACGTTCCGAGCAGCTCCTTAAGCGAAAAGGTCAGCTTGTTATCGTCAGTGCTTTTCAGAACGGTTTTAATTATCTGATTGTTTTTCAGCCTTTCGTTTGTGTGCGTTATCCGTGAAACAGAGAGCATGTCAATCGGGATAAGCGAATTTATTCCGCAGCCGATATCAATAAACGCCCCGAAGCCCTCAAGGCGAGTGACTCTGGCGCTTATAATATCGCCCGTTTTCAGCTTATCAACATATTCTCTTTGGCATTCAAGCTGAACATTCCTCCTTGATAAAATCGGGATAATTTCACCGCTTTCGCTTTTGTGAAGCCCCATAATTCTGAAGCAGACCGTTCTGTTAACCTTTGAAATCAGCGCAATGTCGCGGATTTTGCCCTCAAGGATTCCGAGCGCGCCCTCAAGGCGCGGTATCATTCCCGTAAAGGCGCCGAGGTCAACATACAAATTGTGCTGAGAGTCGCAGACGGTGACCCTGCCTTCAATTATTTCTCTGCTGTTGATTGCCGCCTTAAGCGCGTTTACCTCGTAAAATTTCTTTGCAAGCTCTTTTTTTGTTCCCTCGGGGAAATAAATCATAGTATCATTCCTTTGTTATAAAATCATTTTCTGTAAATAATATGATTTAAAATATTCAATTATGTTGATAATCTAAAAGGTAAGTGTTATAATATTATGAAATTTATTGACGGAGTGACAGGATGAATGTAAACATTGGCGATATACTGACCATGAAAAAGCCTCACCCTTGCGGAAGCAGGGAGTTTGAGGTGCTCAGAATCGGCGCAGATTTTAAAATAAGATGCCTCGGCTGTTCGCGCGAGGTTATGGCTGCGCGCTCAAAAATAGAAAAGAATATTAAATCAATTAAAACTCCCGAATAAGTAAAGGATAATACTATGTTTGATAAATTACTTGAGGTTGAAAAACGTTATGAGGACGTTAACGAGCTTGTGTGCAGACCTGAGATTATCGCAGACCTTGACGAGTACACAAAGCTTATGAAGGAAATGAAGCAGCTTACTCCCGTTGTTGAAAAGTTCAGGGAATACAAGGCTGCTAAGGACACCTTTGAGGAATCAAAGGAAATGCTATCGGACAGCTCGCTTGATTCCGATTTTGCCGAAATGGTAAAAGAGGAATTTGAGCAGAGCCGCGAAGATATGGAAAGGCTTTCGGAGGAGCTTAAAATCCTCCTTCTCCCGCGTGACCCTAACGATGACAAGAACGTTATCATTGAAATCAGAGGCGGCGCAGGCGGCGAGGAGAGCGCGCTTTTCGCAGGCGTGCTTTTCAGAATGTATTCAATGTACGCCGAAGCAAAGGGCTTTAAAACAGAGGTGCTTTCAGCCAATGAAACAGGTCTCGGCGGCTACAAGGAAATATCGTTTTCCGTTGAAGGCGACGGTGCTTATTCCCGCTTCAAGTTTGAAAGCGGCGTTCACAGAGTTCAGCGTGTTCCCGAAACGGAGAGCCAGGGCAGAATCCATACCTCAACAACAACCGTTGCCGTTCTTCCCGAGGCTGAGGAGGTTGACTTTGAGCTCAATGAAAAGGACCTGCAGATTGACACCTTCCGCTCAAGCGGCGCAGGCGGCCAGCACATTAACAAAACCTCGTCGGCTATTCGTATAACGCATCTGCCAACGGGCACCGTTGTTGAATGCCAGGATGAAAGAAGCCAGCACAAAAACAAGGAAAAGGCAATGAAGGTGCTTCGCGCAAGGCTTTATGACGCCGAAAAGGCAAAGCACGACGCAGAGATTGCGGGCGAGAGGAAGGCGCAGGTAGGAACAGGCGACAGAAGCGAGAGAATAAGAACCTATAACTATCCGCAGGGACGCGTTTCCGACCACAGAATCAACCTGACTCTCTATAAATTAGAGCAGATTTTAAACGGCGACCTTGACGAGCTAATCGACGCGCTTATCACAGCCGACACAGCGGAAAAGCTCAAGGCAAGCGGCGAGCAGGAATAAAAAATGAAAACGAAATTACTTACCACAAGTGAAAAGGATATTGCGCTTGCAGGGGAGATAATAAAAAAAGGCGGGCTTGTTGCCTTCCCAACCGAAACCGTTTACGGGCTCGGCGCAAACGCGCTCAATTCCGAAGCGGTTAAAAGCATTTATGCCGCCAAGGGCAGGCCGAGCGATAACCCGCTTATCGTTCACATTGCCGAAAAAGAGGACATAATTCCTCTTGTTAAGGAGGTAACTCCTGAGGCGCAGGCGCTGATTGACGAATTTTTCCCCGCTCCGCTTACGGTTATTCTGAAAAAGTCTGACCTTATTCCCGATACAACAAGCGGCGGGCTTGACACGGTTGCCGTGCGTATGCCCGAAAACGAAACCGCAAGGCGCATTATCAAGGCAAGCGGAGTTCCCGTTGCCGCGCCGAGCGCGAACACAAGCGGGCTTCCGTCACCCACTAAGGCTAAGCACGTAATTGACGATATGAACGGCAAAATTGACGCGATAGTTGACGGCGGAGACTGCAAGTTCGGCGTTGAATCAACGGTTATAACGCTTGCAACAGATATACCTACTATTCTCCGCCCGGGCGCAGTTACAAAGGAAATGCTTGAAGCGGTTATCGGCGAGGTTGAAATTTCACCTGCTGTGCTTGAGGGTATGAGCGAAGATGAAACCGCGGCTTCTCCCGGGATGAAATATAAGCACTATTCCCCGAAGGCGAAGGTTATAATTGTTAACGCCGATAAGGCGCGCTTTGAGGAATTCGTTAATTCAAGAAAAAACGCCTTCGCGCTTTGCTTTGACGGAGACGATATTAAAATTCCGCACCTTACCTTCGGTAGCGAAGGGGATGATTTAAGTCAGGCGCGCGAGCTTTTTGACAGGCTGAGGCAGCTTGACGAAATGGGCGCTGAGAAGGTTTACGCGAGGATTCCGAGCAGAAGCGGAGTCGGTATGGCGGTTTATAACAGGCTGATAAGAGCCGCGGCGTTTAATATAATTGACCTTAAAAAGCCGTACACCATCGGGCTTACGGGCCAGACGGGCGCAGGCAAGGGCTACATCTGCGAATACCTTAAGGAAAAGGGCTTTAAAATTATTGACGCTGACTACCATTCAAGGCGGCTGACGAAAAGGAACTCGCCCGTTTTCCCCATTTTGCAGGCTGAGTTCGGAAAAGATGTTGTGGTTGACGGCGTTCTCAACAGAAAGCTGCTTGCAAAGCGCGCGTTTGCGAGCAGGGAAAGAACGGACAGGCTCAACGAAATTATGCACCCCGCAATCAAAAAGCTCTGCCGCGACGAGGCTAAGGGGCTCTGCGTTCTTGATGCTCCTCAGCTGCTTGAAGCGGAAATGCAAAACGAGTGCTACAAAATAGTTTCGGTAACGGCGCCCGAAAGCGTTCGCCTGAAACGTATTAAGGAAAGAGATAATATAACCGATATTGAAGCCAAGGAAAGAATTATGGCTCAGCACGGCGAGGAATACTATCTTTCTCAGAGCGATTACACGGTAATAAATGACGGAAGGGCTGATGTTAAAGCTCAGTTTGACCGCATTTTAGAAGAGATTTTATAATTTGGAGGCAATATAAATGAGTGAAAAATCAAAACAGTTAAGAGAAATGCTTCTTAACAAAAAGGAAAACGGAATTGATTTTATGGGAGCCGAGGAGCTTAAGGAGTGCGACGCCTTCTGCGAGGGCTACAAGGAGTTCCTTTATGAATGCAAGACCGAGCGCGAGGTAGCCGCGTGGGTTGAAGAGGTTGCTCAAAGCAGCGGCTTTTCAAAGTTTGATGAATTCGGCGACCAGCTTGAAGCGGGCGACAAGGTTTACTACGCAAACAGAGGCAAGGCAATAATCCTCTGCGTTAAGGGTAAAAGAGGAATCAAGGACGGCGTAAGAATTTCAGCCGCTCACATTGATTCACCGAGGCTTGACCTCAAGCAGTGCCCCGTTTATGAAAACGAAGGCTTGGCATATTTCAAAACTCATTATTACGGCGGAATCAAAAAATTCCAGTGGGTTGCTATTCCGCTTTCGCTTCACGGCAGAATCTGCAAAAACGACGGCACCTTTGTTGACGTTAAGCTCGGCGAAAAGGAAGGCGAGCCCAAGTTCTGCATAACCGATATTCTTCCGCACCTCGGCGGCGAGCAGATGGAAAGAAAGGCAAATGAGATAGTGAAGGGCGAAGAGCTCAACGTTGTTATCGGCTCGCGTCCGTTCAAGGAGGACGAGGAAAGCGAAAGAGTTAAGCTCAACATCCTCTCTCTCCTCTATGAAAAGTACGGCATAGTTGAAAAGGATTTCCTTTCGGCAGAATTAGAGCTCGTTCCTGCGTTCACTGTTGACGACATCGGCTTTGACCGTTCAATGATAGGCGGCTACGGTCATGACGACAGAGTTTGCTCATACCCCGCGCTTCAGGCAATTCTTGATATTGACGAGGCACCTGAATATACTTCAATCACTGTTCTTACCGATAAGGAGGAAACAGGCTCGGATGGCAACACAGGTCTTAACTCATCTTATCTCAAGTATTTCATTGAGGACCTTGCAAGGCTTGAGGGCTACGAGGGAAGAGACGTTCTCAGAAATTCAAAGTGTCTTTCTGCCGATGTTAACGCAGCGTTTGACCCTACCTGGTCATCTGTATTTGAAAAGAATAACGCAAGCTTTATCAACAAAGGCGTTTGCGTAACCAAGTTTACGGGCGCAAGAGGCAAGGGCGGCACAAGCGACGCTTCTGCTGAATACTGCTCCTGGGTTCGTACTCTCTTTGACGAGAACGACGTTCTCTGGCAGACAGGCGAGCTCGGCAAGGTTGACGGCGGCGGCGGCGGAACAGTCGCTATGTATATTGCAAATATGGACGTTGAAACAATCGACGTAGGCGTTCCCGTTCTTTCAATGCACGCGCCTTATGAAATCGTTTCAAAGATTGACGTATATATGGCGTACAAAGCATTTTTAACCTTCTTTACAAAATAAGATAAAAAATTGGGCGGAGTAATTCCGCCCGATGTTTGTTTATGGAGAAAATTTTATGCGACAAAGCCGCAGTATGCTGTCGGGAAACACAGCGAAATCAATAATACTTTTTGCATTTCCGATTATGTTATCACAGCTTTTGCAGTATAACTATTCGTTTGTTGACAATATAATAGTAGGTCGCTATGCAAGCACAGACGCGCTTGCCGCAGTGGGAAACGTCGGCGCAATCAACTCGTTTGTTATCGGCGCGGCGCTCGGGCTAACGAGCGGTTTTACCATTCCCGTTGCTCACGCCTTCGGCGCAGGCGACAGAAGAGGGGTTGCAAAATACGCAGGCTCAAGCATAACCGTTGCTTTTTTGCTCGGGCTGCTGATAGTGGTTGTTGCGCACATTGTTTCAACGCCGCTTTTAAAGCTTATCGGAACGCCGAAGGAGATAATAAAGCTGTCCGCCGCGTATGTAAATATTCTCTATTTTGCCGTACCGCTTCAGATGCTTTCAAACAATTTCACCGCGATTTCAAGAGCGGTAGGCGAAAGCAGAAAGCCGCTGTATTTCTATGCGGTAAGCGTAGTTGTCAATTTCTGCCTTGACCTTCTTTTTGTCAAGCATTTTAAATTGGGAGTTGAAGGCGCGGCTGCGGCAACCTTTATTTCGCACGGTGTTGCGGCGCTGCTTACAGGAGCGTACATTTTTAAGTTTAATGAAGATGCAGACATAAAAAAGAGCGATTTGAAGCCGAACAGGAAAATCGCTTTATATCAGCTGAAGCTCGGCATTCCCGTTTCGCTTCAGTTTACGATAACGTCAATCGGCTCGATGGCGCTTCAGAGCGCGGTCAATTCCTTCGGCGCAAGCGTTATAGCAGGCTTTACCGCAGCAGGAAGAGTTGAAAACCTGACAAATATTCCAATGAGCGCGCTTGGCGTTTCGGCGCAGACCTTCGTTGGCCAGAACTATGGAGCAAAGCAGTATGACAGAATAAAAAAGGGCGTAAAAACGATTCTTATTATGGGCGTTTCAGCTGCAGTTATTATGAGCTTCGTTCTCTATTTCGGCGGTTACCGCCTTGTTGCGCTCTTTATGAGCGAGCCTGTTCCTGCAATTATGCAGGCGGCAAAGGCGTACATAACCGCTATAAGCAGATGTTACTTTATGGTAGCGATTCTGCTTACTTTAAGAAATTCGCTTCAGGGACTTGGCTTTACATATGCAAATATGATTGCGGGAGCGGGCGAGCTGCTCGGACGGCTTGCCGTTGCGTTCATTTTTACACCGCTTATCGGCTTTGCGGCAGTATGCTACGCCGCCCCTGCGGCGTGGCTGCTTGCGGATGTTCCGCTAATAATAATATATCTTAAAAAGCGCAAGACGCTTGATGTTTCACATTTTTCTGTTGCAAAATAAAATCAAAGTGGTATAATAAAATTTAGTATATTTATAACAAAGCAAAGGAGGCAGTTATTATGGAAAAGAAAAACATTGACTGGGGCTCACTCGGCTTCGGCTATATGCCGACTGATTACCGCTTCGTTTCTAATTTCAAGGACGGCAAGTGGGACGACGGCGAGCTCACAACAGACGCAACCGTTACTATGACAGAGTGCGCAGGCGTTCTGCAGTATTCACAGAGCTGCTTCGAGGGCCTCAAGGCTTACACAACAGGCGACGGCAAAATCGTTTGCTTCCGCCCTGACCTCAACGCAACAAGAATGAAGGAAAGCTGCGAGCGTCTTTCAATGCCTGTGTTCCCCGAGGAAAGATTTATTGAGGCTGTTAAAGAGGTTGTTAAGGCAAATGCGGCTTGGGTACCTCCTTACGGAAGCGGCGCAACTCTTTATATCAGACCTTATATGTTCGGCTCAAACGCTGTTATCGGCGTTAAGCCTGCTGACGAATATCAGTTCAGAATGTTCGTAACTCCCGTTGGTCCTTATTTCAAGGGCGGCGCAAAGCCGATTACTATCCGTGTTTCACAGCTTGACAGAGCTGCTCCGCGCGGAACAGGTAACATCAAGGCAGGTCTTAACTATGCAATGAGTCTTTACAATATTGTTGACGCACATAATCAGGGCTATGATGAAAATATGTATCTTGACCCCGCAACAAGAACAAAGGTTGAGGAAACAGGCGGCGCAAACTTCCTTTTCGTAACTAAGGACGGCAAGGTTGTTACTCCTAAGTCAGATTCAATCCTTCCTTCAATCACAAGACGTTCGCTCTGCGTTGTTGCTGAAAAATATCTCGGCTTAACCGTTGAGCACAGAGAGGTTACTCTTGAAGAGGTTAAGGACTTTGCTGAATGCGGCCTTTGCGGAACCGCAGCAGTTATCTCTCCGGTTGGCAAGATTGTAAACGGCGACGAAGAAATCTGCTTCCCTTCAGGTATGGAGGAAATGGGACCGATTACAAAGAAGCTTTACGATACTCTTACAGGCATCCAGATGGGAACAATCGAAGCTCCCGAGGGCTGGGTAGTAGAAATCTGCTAAGCAAGTAAAAAGAACAGCTCCCCTTACACAGGGGAGCTTTTTTGCGGCAGCAAAATACAGAGCTCGGTATATTCTGTGACAGAATTATTTGCCGTTCTGAAAGTAATATGATATAATGAACCAGACAATTGGGATTCAGAGGAACGCAATATGAATAACATTGAAATGAAAAAGCCGAAACTACAGGTTATTATCGCCATAGTATTATCAGGCATAAT
>CAMOWP010000051.1 GCA_946628455.1 uncultured Clostridia bacterium
AAAGATACAAGGAGGCGTTTGAAAGAGCCTCTGACGAAAGAAAAGAAAAAATCCTTGAAATCGGTATAGAGGAGTTTTCTGCCAAAGGCTATGAAAACGCAAATATAAATGTTATTGCCAAAAAGGCGGGCATAAGCATCGGGCTTATGTATAAATATTTCTCCACCAAGGAGGATTTATTTTTAACCTGCATTCACCGCGGCTGTAAAATCCTTGACGATTCGCTCGAGGAAATTATGATGAGCGATGATAAAATACTTAAAAAGGCTGAAAGGGTAATCCGTACAACGTGTTACCATTCAAAGAAAAACTCAAATTATATCAGGCTTTATAACGAGATTACAAGCGAAAAAAATCCGAAGCTGGCAAAGCTTCTCGCCGAGGAAATCGAGTTTCCTACAAGCAGAAAATATATAACCTCTATCGCGCAGGCGTTTGCTAAAAACGACGTCAGGCAGGACCTTGACCCCAGGCTGTTTGCATTTTTCCTTGATAATCTGCTTATGGCGCTTCAGTTTTCCTACACCTGCGATTATTACCGCGACAGATTTGAAATCTACACGGGGATAAACGTTGATGAAATGGACGATGAGCAGGTTGTAACCCAGCTTCTGAAGTTCGTTGAAAGCGCATTTACATTTGAAAAATAATTTGGAGAGGATAAATTTATGAGCAAGTATGTAATCACTTATGACATCGGAACGACAGGAATCAAAACCTGCCTTATCGAAATCGATGAGACAATGAAAATCCTTGCCTCGGCAACGGAGGGCTACAGGCTTTACGTTAACGAGGAGACGGGAGTTGACGGAGGCTCAGAGCAGGACGCCGACGAATGGTGGAACGCAATGTGCATAACAACCAAGGTTGTTTTCAAAAAGTGCCCTGAGGTTAAGAAAGAGCAGATTGAAGGCATCTCTTTCTGCTCGGCTATGCAGGGTCTCGTTCTTGTTGACAGGGATGGCAACTGCATCCGCCGTCCTATGACCTATATGGATCAGAGAGCAAGAGAAGAGCTCAAAAAGGGCATTGCTTACGGTGTTCAGGTTGCAGGCGCAGAGGTTAAAAAGCTTCTCAAATATTTAAGATACACGGGCGCGGTGTCCTCGTCTGTTAAGGACCCGATTTGGAAATATAAGTGGGTTGAGGCTCACGAGCCCGAGAATTTCAAGAAGATTTACAAATGGCTTGATATAAAGGAATATCTCATCTGCCGCTGCAGCGGTGAATTTGTTATGACTAACGATTCAGCCTTCGGAACTCTTCTTTATGACACGCGTAAGGGCCACGAGGGCTGGTGCAAGCCTATCTGCGATATGGTTGGAGTTAATATTGAGCATATGCCTGAAATCAAGGCTTCAACCGAAAAGGTAGGAGAGGTTACCGAAAAGGCAGCCGAGGAGCTTGGCCTTGCCGCAGGTACAGCAGTTTACGGCGGCGGCGGAGATGCTTCGCTTATCGGCGTAGGCACGGGCGCAGTTGAGGTAGGCGATACGCACATTTATTCAGGCACGTCGGGCTGGGTAGGAACAGTTGTTGACAAGCAGCTTGTTGACGCAGGTGCAATGATGGCATCAATAGTTGGCGCTGACCCTGAGGCTTATAACTATTTCGGCGAGCTTGAAACCTCAAATAAGTGCGTAGGCTGGGTTAAGGACCACCTTGCTCTTGACGAAATCGGTCTTTATCTTAAGTCTCATCCGACGGAAAACGTTCACTCCTACGAATCCTTCGAATTCAATCTTTACGATTATCTTGAGGAGGTTATCTCAAGAGCGGAGCCGGGCTCAGGCGGCGTTGTTTTCACCCCGTGGCTTCACGGTAACCGCTGCCCGTTTGAGGACCCGAACGCAGCGGGTATGTTCTTCAACATCAAGCTTGAAACGGGTAAAACGGAGCTTATCCGCGCCGTAGTTGAGGGAATCTGCTTCCATCTTAAATGGATGCTTGAAAGGCAGAGCAAGAAAATTGAAATCAAGGATACAGTCCGCTTCTGCGGAGGCGGCGCTCTCGGCGAGGCTACCTGCCAGATTCTTGCGGATATCCTCCAGCGAAACATTGAGGTTGTAGACTCTCCCCAGAACATAGGTGCAGTTGGCGCTGCAGCTTGTATAGTTGTAGGTATGGGCATCATCCCTTCAATGAAGGACGTTAAAAAGCTCATCCCCGCAAAGATTACATATAAACCGAATCCTGCAAACAAAGCAGTTTATGAGAGAAATTTCAAGGTGTTCCAAAATCTCTATAAATGCAACAAGAAGAATTTCGAAATACTTAACGGATAAAGCGGTGATAATATGAAAAAACTTATTGCATTACTTTTATCATTCATACTGCTCATTACGGCAGTTCCCGCCTTTGCCGAGGGCGACGGCGGCGAAACACCCGAGCCTGCTCCTGCGCCAACCGCAACGGTTGCCGAGGTTGAGGATTCGGGATATGACTTTGCATATTCCTTTACTGCCGACGAGTCTGCCGAGGACGCGGCTCTGAGCGATTATAAGGATTATTTTGCCGATTTCACAGTAAGCTTTGACGGCGGCCTTTCAGCAGGCGCGGTAAAGCTCGCAGTTTCATACGACGGTTATAACGAAGGCGCATGGGATGAATTTGAAATCTCAGACGTTCAGGCAGGCGAGGAAATCAGCCTTCTTTCAAGAGTTATGGAAACGGCTGAGCGCGAAGAAAAATTCACCTACGCAGAGACAGCTCAGAGCCTGAGCCCCTTCAGGGTTGCCGCAACGGGCGTTGACGCTTTCTTCACAACGGCAACCGTTAAATTCAACCTTTATAATCCTGAGGATGAAGACGCCGGGGCAATAACCTGTGCTGAAACTGAATTTACCTTCCCAGGGGATTCAACAGCGCCGTCGGCAACGGTTAACACTGTCAGCGATTCTGCGCTTGTAACGGCTTATTCCTTCACCCCTGAGCAGACTGCAGAGCAGGCTTCAAAGAGTATATATAAGGATTACAGGGCTGATTTTGAAATAACATTTGACAGGGATATTGCGCCGGGTGAAATTAAACTCGCGTATGCATATCCCGATAACAACGGCGGAAAATTCGTAATCTTTGATTCTCCCGAAATCAATGCAGGGGAGAAATACAGCATTCTCGATAAGCTTATTGCCGACAGAGCGATGCCTGGCGAGTTCACGTACAGCAGCTTTGTTGACGTTATCAAATCGCTCAGCATAGGCGCATCAAAAATTGACGTTCCGTACGACGTTAATATGAGCATCGAGTTCAATGTTTATGATAAAGGAGCTACAGCGCCGATAACTGTTGCACGTCAGTCTTATACCTTTGTTGACGACGGAATAACCGAGATTACTCTTGATGTAAAGAACGGCGAAGATATTGCCGATACTTTTACAAGAACCGCAAGAGTTGCAAAGGATAACCCGGATAAGAGAATCTATAAGATTACTATTCCGAAGGGAAGCTACACAGCAAGCTCGCAGCTTAAGCTTTGGTCAAACACATATATTTATATGAACGGAGTAACAATTAAGCATACAACGTCGGACAGCGTTATGCTCCGCTTCGGAAATAAGAGCGACCTTGATTCCTCTCCCGTTACAGGCTATAACGGCTTCCAGAATATCCATATTATAGGCGGCACCTTCGACGGCGGCGGGCTTGACCAGGCGATTATTAAAATCGGCCATTCAAAGAATATCTCGTTCGAAAATATTACATTTAAAAATGTTAAGAATTCTCATTTCCTTGAAGCGGGCGCCTGCTCTGACTTAACGGTTGAAAAGTGCTCCTTCTCGGGCTTCTCAGGCAGCTGGGGCTCAACCCAGAACTACGAAGCAGTTCAGTTTGACGTAACTGACCCGAAGGGCGAGCATTTTGACGGCTACGAAAAGAATGACGACGAAACCGCCTGCAACAATATCACGGTTAAAGGCTGCACCTTCAAAAACCTCCAGAAGGGAATGGGCGTTCACACCGGCGTTGCAAACCTTTACTGCAACAATATGATATTTGAAAACAATACCTTTGAGAATATTACAGGCTACGCAATTATCGGAACAAACTTTACAAATTCCAGAATAAACGGCAACACAATAAAGAATTGCGGAAGCGGTATCATTTTCAATACAATGGTAACGGGCTATAAGAATTTCTATACTTCAAAGAAGCACAGCAACGCCCACAGCACCTACGTTAAAATGAACGTTCAGATTAACAATAACAACATAACCGTTACAAACGGCTATCAGGTTGTATATAACAACGTTCCTTACGGAATCAGGCTCAACGGCGAAAACGTTACAAAGGCTCAGGGCAACACCCCTAAGGGCGATTTCAGATGCGCGGGCGTTACCGTTTCGGGCAACACCGTAAATCTTAACACAACGGGCTACGGAATCTGGCTTGTGGGCACTGCCGAAAACGCTGTTAAGAATAATATTATTAACTGCAATCTTGCAAAGAAGGGCAAGGGCGGAAACGGCGACGGTATCCGCCTGCAGGAAAGCTCTAAGAACGCAGTTGCTTCTAATACAATTACAAACAACACAACAAGCGGCTATGACAAGGAGCTCAGCGGAATTACCGTAAGCGAAAATTCAGTTTCAAACACCTTCACCTCAAATAAAATTAACAAGGCTAAGAAGGACGGCTTCCACATTGACTCCTCAAAGTCAAATAAGTTTATAAGCAATACTGTAACTGCAGCAGGCCGCGACGGCTTCCACTCGGATAATTCTGCTTCCTTAACCTTTACCTCAAACGTAATCAAAAAGGCAAAGAGAAACGGCATTTCCGTTCAGAAGGGCAAGAGCAGTAAGTATGAAAAGAATACTATTACCTCCTGCAAGCAAAACGGTATTCACCTTGAAAAGAGCGATTCAAACACCTGCAACAAAAATAAAATTACCTCAGCAGGCAAAAACGGCATAGCTCTTTATAACTGCAAAAAAACAACCCTTACCTCAAACACAATCACCTCAAGCAAGCAGTACGGAATGTACTCCTCGCTTGCAAAGAAAAAGGCGATTAAAAAGGATAAGGGTAACAAAATCAAGAAGAGCAAAAAGCGTGCAAGAAGCTGGAAATAAAGGAAAAGCGCACCCCGATATTTTGTAGGGGAGGGTCTCAGCGCCCTCCCGCAAAAGACGGACGGGCAATGCTCGCCCCTACGGTAATATAATGTAGGGGACAGCGTCCCCGACGTCCCGCAAAATTGCAGGGTACGGCGTCACCGACGTCACGCATGTGAATACCCTACAAAAACATAATTAAAAGCGGCAAGAACATCGCGTTCCTGCCGCTTCGCTTTTTCCTTATTATTTCAATGAATTGTACATCTCATAAATATCTTTTTCAGTAAGCGTTATCGGGTTTCTCGTCATAAGCATTGACATACTCTTTTCTGTCAGCTCTCTTATCTGCTCATCTGTAGTGCAGCCGATTTCGCTTAGCGCCGTTCTCATTTTCATACGCTTTTTCATATTCATAATTTCGTCCGCCATTTCATAAGGGGAAGCAAAGCCGCAGTCCCTTGCAAACTGAGCGAGCCTTCCGCTTTCGTCAGCGTTATCTGCGTTGAATTTTATGAAATAGTCAAGAGTAAAGGCGCACGCCTCGCCGTGGGGCACGCCGTAAATATTTGTAAGCGGGAAGGAGCAGGCGTGCGAGCCCGTAGTCCTCGGGTGTGAAAAAGCAACGCCCGCAACGATTGAGGCCTCAGCCATTTTCTCCCTTGCCGTTAAATTATCAGGCTCGTTATAAGCCTTTTCAAGCCACTCAAAAACAAGCCTTGCGCTCATCAGCGAGCACGCAGAGCAAACGGGCTGATTAAGCGTTGACCAGAAGCTTTCAACCGCGTGCGAGAGAACGTCAAGCCCCGTTGAAGCAGTAACCTGAGGCGGCACAGTAAGCGTTAAAACGGGGTCAATAACGGCAATTTTCGGATACATCGCGTTATCGTTCATCGGCTGCTTGAGGTTTTTCTTAAGGTCGGTCAGAACTGAAATATTTGTAACCTCGCTTGCTGTGCCCGAGGTTGTTGCAATTGCAATCATCGGAATTGCCTCGTTTGCGCTCACAGCCCTTTCGCCGCAGTGGTAAGGCTCAATGTCCGAGTTACCCTTTGCAATGGCGCAGGCAGCCTTGCAGCAGTCCATTGGCGAGCCTCCGCCGAGCGCAACTGCAAAATCCGCGCCGCTCTCTCTCATAAGCTTAACGCAGGCGTTAACGTTGTCGGTAGTAGGGTTCGGGCGTATGTCGCTGAAAACCGCTTTGAGCGTGCCGCCGCTCAGGGCAATAAGCTCGTCAGCCGTTCCGTTTTTTTTCAGCGTTTCTGAGCAGACGAGAACGCCGTTCGTCCCGCCGATACTTTCAATATAGCTTTTAATTTCTTTTCTTTTATCGTTACCGAATTCGAGCCTTACGGGAAGGTTAAAGCTCCAGTTCATAAAATCAACTCCTTTGTTTCTTTTAGTATTTTAACATAATATTATTAATCCTGCAAGGCTTGACATAAGGCGGCGTTAGATATATAATTCAATTAAATTAAATTGCACACAATTATTTTTTTACGGAGCGCGAAATGGATATTGAAACAAAAGCATTACTTGAAAAGGTTAAAAACGGAGAAATTTCTGTTGAGGAGGCGGCGCTTAAGCTTAAAACCGCGCCGTTTGAGGATATCGGCTTTGCTAAGGTTGACCTTCACCGAAAGCTCAGGCAGGGGATTGCCGAGGTTATTTACGGAGCAGGGAAAACCCCTGAGCAGATTATCGGAATCATCTCCTCAATGAAGGCGAATAACCAGAACAGAATTTTAATCACAAGGCTGTCCGCCGGGGCTGCCGAAACGGTTAACGCGGCGCATGAGTTAACATACTATCCCGATGCGAAAATTGCAATAGTCGGCGGTATGCCCGAGCCTTACGGAATAGGAAATATAGTCGTTGCAACGGGCGGCACAAGCGATATCCCCGTTGCCGAGGAGGCGGCGCTGACCGCAGAGGTGCTCGGCAACAAGGTCATCCGTCTTTTTGATGTAGGCGTTGCAGGGCTTCACAGGCTCCTTTCCCATAACGAGGATATTATGGGAGCAACAGTTATTATTGCCGTTGCAGGTATGGAGGGCGCGCTTGCAAGCGTTATCGGCGGGCTCGTTGACTGCCCCGTTATCGCAGTTCCCACCAGCGTCGGCTACGGCGCTTCCTTCGGCGGAATCTCCGCGCTTCTTTCAATGCTCAACTCCTGCGCGAGTGGCGTTTCGGTTGTCAACATTGATAACGGCTTCGGCGCAGGTTATCTTGCAAGTATGATAAATCATATTGAGGTGAAATGATGAAAGCCTTATATATCGAATGTAAAATGGGCGCGGCAGGGGATATGCTTACCGCGGCGCTTCTGGAGCTTCTTGACAGCCCTGAGAAATTCGTTGAAAAGCTTAATAATATCGGAATCCCGAAGGTTAAATATATTCTTGAAAAGGCTGAAAAATGCGGAATTTCAGGGAGCCATATGTCCGTTCTCGTTGACGGCGAGGAGGAGGGCGACGGGCACCGCAGCCATCACCACCATCACAGCTCGCTGCACGGCATAGAGCACATTGTCTCTCATCTTGATATTCCCGAAAAGGTAAAGGGCGATGTTCTCGGTGTTTATAAGCTGATTGCAGAGGCTGAAAGCAGCGTTCACGGCGTGCCGGTAAGCGATATTCATTTTCACGAGGTCGGAACGCTTGATGCGGTTGCAGACGTTACGGCTGTCTGCCTGCTGATAAACGAAATAGCTCCCGATGAAATTGCCGTATCTCCGATAAATACCGGTAGCGGCACGGTTAAATGCGCTCACGGAGTTCTTCCCGTTCCCGCGCCGGCAACTGCGTATATTCTTAAGAATATCCCGATTTATAATAATGAGATTAACGGCGAGCTGTGTACTCCTACGGGGGCAGCGCTTCTTAAATATTTTGCCTCACGTTTTGGCAGTATGCCTGAAATGAGTATAGATAAAATCGGCTACGGTATGGGCAAAAAGGATTTTGAAGAGGCAAACTGCGTAAGAGCCATTCTCGGCGAGAGCGCAGGAAGTACCGAGGGAGCAGTCGAAATCTCCTTCAGCGTTGACGATATGACGGCGGAGGCAATAAGCTTTGCCTGTGAAATTCTTCTTGAAAACGGAGCGAAGGACGTTTTTACCACTCCTGCGGGGATGAAAAAATCCCGCCTCGGCTACAACGTAACCGTTGTCTGCTCAGAGGATAAGAAGAGCGATATCATTAAGCTGATTTTCAGGCACACAACTACAATCGGCGTCAGGGAGTGCGTTATGAAGCGTTACACCCTTGAGCGCGAAATTAAAACGTTCAGCACAAAATACGGCGAGGTAAAAGTTAAGTATTCAAAGGGCTACGGAGTAGAGCGCTCAAAGCTCGAATACGAGGATATTGCCCGCATTGCAAAGGAAAACGGTTTCAGCTTTTCAGAGGCTGAAGGAATAATTAAAGAAGAAATATATGGATAATCTGCATAAAAAATATGAGCTCCTGAAGGAGAATTTAAAAAGCCTCGGCAGCGTTGCAGTTGCGTTTTCATCGGGCGTTGATTCAACCTTTCTTTTAAAGGTTGCCCACGATACCCTCGGCGACGGCGCCGTTGCAATAACCGCAAGCTCGTGCCTTATGCCGAAAAGAGAGAATAACGAAGCTGACGCCTTCTGCAAAAGCGAGGGCATTAAGCACATTTGCTTTACTGCGGAGCCTCTTGAAATTGAAGGCTTTGCTCAGAACCCGAAGGACCGCTGCTATATCTGCAAGCGCGATATATTCATCAGGATTAAGGAGCTTGCCGCTGAGAATAATATCGCATACGTGCTTGAGGGCTCTAACACTGACGACGTCGGCGATTACCGCCCGGGTATGAGAGCAATCGCGGAGCTTGAAATAAAAAGCCCGCTTCGCAAAGCAGGGCTCAGCAAAGCGGATATAAGGCTTCTTTCAAGGGAGCTCGGGCTCACAACGTGGGATAAGCCGTCCTTCGCCTGCCTCGCCTCGCGCTTTGTTTACGGAGAGACAATAACTGAGGAAAAGCTTTCAACGGTTGATAAGGCGGAGCAAAGGCTGCTCGACCTCGGCTTTAAGCAGTTCAGGGTGAGAATTCACGGCAGCCTCGCAAGAATCGAGGTTGAAAAGGCAGACCTTCCGAAACTGCTCGATAACGCCGATGAGATTAACGAACACTTTAAATCCTTAGGTTTTCTCTACGTAACACTTGACCTCGGCGGCTACGTGATGGGCAGTATGAATAAAACGGTATAAAGCACTGCAGTTAAGCTCACTGTCCGTATAATCTGCCGGAAAGCAAGCAGCGTTGACGGCTGTTGACGCACTATTTTGGTTTTTTTCCATATTTGCTTATTTTTAATTTTTACTGTTTTAGTCTGTCAACAACTGTCAACAAAAATAAAAAATATAATAATATAGTATATAAAAAAGACGCTTCAGTGAAACGTCTTTTTTCTTTTATTAAACAGCTTTAATCCAGTTAACTATGTCAGCCATAACCTCGTCTCTGTTTATCTCGTTTAAGATTTCGTGGCGGCAGTTCGGATAAAGCTTGAGCGTAACGTTTGTGTGACCTGTTTTAACAAGCTTGTCGTTGATGTTCTTAATGCCCTGAGCCTTAGGTCCGACAGGGTCCTCCTCGCCTGAGGTGAGAAGAATCTTCAAATCCTTAGGAAGCTTTGCGTACCACTCGTCGGTATTGGAAGCAATGTTAACCTTAACTAAATCGTTCATACCCTGAACGGAGAAGAGGAAGCCGCAGTATTTATCCGCGATGTACTTGTCAACAATTGCGCTGTCTCTTGTAAGCCAGTCAAAATTCGTTCTTCCCTCAAAGCCCTTGCCGTATGAGCCGAAGGTGATTTTGTCAAGCAACTTGCTCTTGTGCTTGCTGCCCTTTATTTTAGCCATAAGCGCTGATATTTTATCGCCCATTCCTGCAATCGGGTTAGCGTCGCCCGTACCCATATAGATAGCTCCGCTAAAGCCCTCGTCAGGATACTCTGCCGTAAAGCAGCGGCAGATGAACGAGCCCATAGAGTGGCCCATAACGATAAGCTTCTTGTCAGGATTCTCCTTCTTAGCTATATCAAAATTCTGCTTAAGGTCAAGGATAAGCCCTTTATAGCCGTCCTTTTCGCCGAACCAGCCGCTCTCGTCAAAATTCTGATTTGACTTTCCGTGGTTAGCCATATCGTGCATATAAACGGCTATACCGTTTTTGTTGAGATATTCAATAAAGCCGAGGTATCTTTCCTGGTGCTCCGCCATTCCGTGGTTAATAACAAGAACGGTGTCAAAGCTTTCGGGAAGATAAGCGCACGCGTGAATATCGCAAACGCCTGTGTTTGAAGGGAAGGTGTATTCCTTTTTCATAAAATCACTCCTATAAACTATTTCGGGAGGGTATAACCCTCCCAATAAATATAATTACTCTGCTGCTTCCTCTGCTGCAGGCTGGTCAGCCGTACAGTGCGGGCACTTTGTAGCTTCTATATCAATCTCGCTCTTACAGAAGGGGCAAATCTTAGTTGTTTCCTCTTCCTCCTCTTCCTCGTTCTTCTTGCTGAGAGCCTTAGCCTTGTTTGCAGCCTTAACAATAAGAAATACGATGAAAGCAACGATTATGAAATTGATGATAGCAGAAATGAATTTGCCGAGGTCAAAGGTCTGTCCCTTAACAACAAAAGCAAGCCCGATTTCCTTTCCGCCGATAAGACCGATAAGCGGAGTAATAAGGTTTTCAATAAGTGCGTTAACGATAGCTGTGAAAGCGCCGCCGATGATAACACCTACTGCAAGGTCGAGAACATTGCCCTGAGCGATGAACTCTTTAAATTCTGCGAAAAATTTCTTCATAATAATTCTCCTTTGTTTTATTTAATTTTTTAACAGTAATATATTACCACATTATTCCTGTAAAATCAAATGCAGGAATAAACTTTTTTTCAGCAGATGAAA